>JAUZOY010000050.1 GCA_030706235.1 Bacteroidota bacterium
CGACTAATATTCCCGGCATTGAGATTTTTAGATTTAATAATCTCCTGTGAAATCATTACACTCAGGGAAGGTTTTGTATATACAACACCTCCTAAAACAATTACAGCATTATCAGTAAATTCATTATGCATTTGGAATATAAGATTCTTGACAGCATCAGCCGAATCAAGATCAATGATTTCTGCTATCATATTAATTCCATTTACAACCCTGACTTTACTTATCAATTGCTGTTTCAGAATATTAGCTTTTTCTTCGACCATTTTTTCCAACTTTTTCTGCAATTCATTGTTATTTTCAACAAGTTGCGAAACAGCAGATACCACATCCTTAGGATTTTTCAGAGTTTCTTTTATTCTTTCAACCTTATTAAGATTATCATTATAAAACTTCAAAGCTTCAGGCCCTGTAATAGCAGTAATACGTCTCACACCCGCTGCAATAGCCGATTCAGAAATGATCTTAAATAATCCTATATTTCCGGTATATTTAACATGAGTACCACCGCATAATTCAATTGAATATTCAGGATCGAAAGTAATCATACGTACAAATTCGCCATACTTTTCACCAAACAAAGCGGTAGCTCCTGAATTTATTGCTTCCAGATAAGGAATATTTCTTTTTTCATCCAGTTTAATGTTTTCTCTGATTTTATTATTCACGAGCTCTTCAACATTTGCTATTTCATCCTTGGTTAATTTGACAAAATGAGAAAAGTCGAATCTCAGGTATTCATCATTTACATAAGAACCCTTTTGCTCAATATGTTGGCCGACAATTCTTCTCAGAGCAGCCTGTAAAAGATGTGTAGCAGAATGATTATTTGCAGTTAAGAATCTTTTATCAACATCAACAGTTGCCGTAAATGATTTGGACGGATCTGAAGGAAGTTTTTCGACAATATGCACTATCAGATTGTTTTCTTTGCGTGTATCTGTTACATCAATTCTTTCTCCGTCCGATTCTATAAAACCTTTATCACCTACCTGTCCACCTGATTCAGCATAAAACGGAGTACGATCAAACATAAGCTGGAAATAAGTTTTATCCTTCTGTTTAACTTTTCTGTATTTAAGAATTTCAACATCTGTAGAGATAAGATCATAACCAACAAATTCCGTTTCATCAATATTTTTAAGAATAACCCAATCATCAGTATCAACAGCAGCCGCTTTTCTTGAACGTTCTTTCTGAACTTTCATTTCATCTTCAAAACCTTTCTCATCAAGCTCAAGATTATTTTCCTTAAGTATCAATTGTGTCAGATCTACAGGAAATCCGTAAGTATCATACAATTCAAATACTTTCTTTCCGCTAACAATTCTTTCTGTTTTGCATTCATCAATGATCTGATCAATTCTTTTTAACCCTGATTCAATTGTTCTTATAAAAGCATTTTCCTCTTCGAGGATTACTTTTTGGATAAGTTCCTTTTGACTTATAAGTTCGGGGAAATAATCACCCATCTGGTTAACAAGAATAGGTACGAGTTTAAAAATAAAAGGATTTTTCAGATTCAGATATGTAAACCCATATCTGACAGCTCTTCTGAGTATTCTACGAATTACATAACCTGCTTTATTATTTGAAGGAAGCTGTCCATCAGCAATAGCAAAAGAAATAGCTCTGAGATGATCAGCAATAACTCTTAAAGCGATATCAGTTTTAATATCATCACCATACTTCTTACCTGATAAATCAGAAATGCCACAAATTATAGGTTGGAAAACGTCAGTATCATAGTTAGATTTTTTATTCTGCAGAACCATACATAATCTTTCAAAACCCATGCCGGTATCGACATGTTTTGCCGGTAAAGGATTCAGGCTTCCATCAGTATGTCGGTTAAATTGGATGAAAACAAGATTCCATATTTCAATTACCTGAGGATGTCCTGTGTTTACAAGAGTTTTTCCATCAATCTTTTTTCTTTCATCATCATCTCTGATATCTGCATGAATTTCAGAACAAGGACCACATGGCCCTGTTTCACCCATTTCCCAGAAATTATCTTTTTTGCTGCCAAACAATATTCGGTCTTCAGATATCAGTTCTTTCCAGAAATTATATGCTTCATCATCTTTATCAAGTTTATCTGATTTATCTCCGCCAAAGACAGTAACATAAAGTCTGCTTTTATCAATTTTATATACCTCAGTCAGTAATTCCCAACCCCATTTAATGGCTTCTTTTTTAAAATAATCGCCAAAAGACCAGTTACCCAACATTTCGAACATTGTATGATGATAAGTATCTACACCAACTTCTTCCAGGTCATTATGTTTTCCTGATACTCTCAGGCATTTCTGAGAATCTGCTATCCTTGAATTTTTAGGAGCAGAATTGCCAAGAAAAATATCTTTAAACTGATTCATACCTGCATTTGTGAACATCAGGGTTGGATCATTTTTAATTACCATCGGTGCTGAAGGAACAATCAGATGATTTTTTGATTTAAAAAAATCGAGAAAATTTTTTCTTACGGTTATTGAATCCATTAACTTCTATTTTATTATTATTTCTTTATGCTTTTTTCCAATTAAATAATACGTATATAATTATCTCATAAAAAAAACGTTTGCAAATTTATATCTTTTTATTAGTTTTGCATACGAAAAGAATTACCAAATTGGGTTAATCTGTTGTTTTACTTCAGAGAGTCTGTTTTTTTAAGTTGTTTTTACCCAATTTGAATTAGTAACCTAAAATCTAATTATGGCAAAAATAAAATATCACTTTAATACAAAGTCTTTAGAGTATGAATTAGTAAAACCGGGATTTAAAGATTTTGCAATTAAAGCTTTATCAGTAATTGCATTCGGATTAGTTTTTTCATCAATAATTCTATTAATAGCATATAACTTCTTCTCATCTCCTAAGGAAAAGGTATTGACAAGAGAAAATGAAAATTACAGAATACAATTGAAGATGCTGAATGAGAAGCTGGATAATCTTGGTAATGTATTAACCGAACTGCAACAAAAGGATAATAATATATACAGAGTTATTTTTGAAGCTGATCCGATATCAGATAATATAAGAAAAGGAGGTATCGGAGGTGCTGAAAGATATTCTAAACTTGAAGGGTATAATAATTCAGATATAATAATTGCAACTACAAGAAAAGCTGATATAATTGCCCGACAATTATATGTACAATCAAAGTCTTTTGAAGATGTTCTTAATATGGCAAAGGATAAGAACAAAATGCTAAAATCCATTCCTGCAATCCAGCCTATAAAGAATAAAGGGTTAAAGCAACTTGTTTCAGGTTTCGGTATGAGAATACATCCATTATACAAAACGCTGGTTATGCATACAGGAGTAGATTTTACAGCTACAGTCGGAACACCTGTATATGCCACCGGAGACGGAGAAATAATGAATCCGGCTGCAGAAACAGTTAGCGGATATGGGAATGTTATTGTTGTCAACCATGGTTATGGTTATAAAACTTTATATGCACATTTAAGCAGGAAAGTAGTAAATCCGGGACAAAAAGTTAAAAGAGGAGAAATTATAGGATATGTAGGGAATACAGGTATTTCTACAGGGCCTCATCTTCATTATGAAGTTATTAAGAATAATGTAAAAATTAATCCTGTTAATTTCTTCTATAATGATCTGTCTCCGGCAGAATATGAAAAGGTTATTGAAATTGCATCAAAAGTTAATCAATCATTATCTTAATATTAGTATAAGAATGTAAATATAGGATAAAATGGTTAAAGATGATGAAATTAAATTTGAATCTGAATCAAGTATAAGGGCTAAATATAAGCTATACCAGTCTATTAGCAATTTTAGTGCATTTCTTTGTCTGTTTGCTACATTTTCACTTCTGTTTATAAGCAGCGATATTCTTACAATAGGACTACTTGTCGAATATATTCTTACAATTTTTATCCTTACAATTTTCTGGTTCAATTATAACATAAAGACAAAAGATTATATAATATTGACAATAGTTGTTCTTGTTGCAGTATTCTTATATTCAGTTTTTCCCAAATGTTATAGTTTTCTTGATCAGGATAATCCGATGATCAATTACTGATAGTTTTAGTTATTGCAGTAAAGATAGTATTAAAATAGTCCTGAATTATACTATCACTATTTCAAATTAATACAATTTTTCTGTTCTCAACTCTTCCACCATATTCAACCCTCACAAAATAAACCCCCTTCTCCATACCCTTTAAATCAATTCTTAATTCTTCATTTTTAATTCTTTCACAACATTCCCAATCACATCATAAATCTTTATAGAACCCTTTTCATTTATTGCCCCATTTATCTCCACCACAAACTCCCCATTATTGGGATTCGGAAAAACCCTCAGACCTGACAGGTTTTGGAAACCTGTCAGGTCTCGAAGTTTTTCAACACCTGTTGAAGGTAGCGCACTTACCATCTCACTTACCGCAGTATTAGTAACCACTGCCGGATTATAATCAAAATAAATATACCCTGTATTCTTCAAAGTAAAAGGCAAAGCCCCATCCTTCAGAATTACCTCATAACTTACAAAACCATTACTACCTGAATAATCCTTCCCGCTATCCGGAAGCAAAATATTATCAAAATAGAAAGTAACCACTCCATACTTATTAATCTCAGTCCTTACCTTATGACTACTCGCTACAACCCTGAAACTATTAAGATCTACTCTGTTATTCAAAGTATCCTTCACCCTGATATCAAATGCCGTATCATTTCCCGTATTCTGAAAATGAATAGTATACCTCAAAGTATCACTCCCCAATGTCAGCTTCTTTTCCCCAATCCCCCACGGCTCAACAGTCTTCTCATTCGGGTCCCAGGAACACCTTACAATCGAACTATTTTTATTATAACCTATACTGATTTTATTACTTAATTTTGTAACTATTTTTCCATAAGCTATAGAAATTAAGGTATCTCCCACAGCTTCATGTCCTGGAATTCTAAAATTCAACTTTATTTGTCTGTCCTCAGTCGGATACAAACCTTTAAATTTCCAAAAATAAACACTACTATCAACTGCTATACTATCCTGAACCGGAAAACAATATTCTATTTTTAAGAGTTTATCTTTTTTAAATCCTATAATACCATCCCCTTTAGTAAATCCTTTATTCATATAATCTATAAAATATGAAGATTCGCTGCCACACCTGGTAATAGATGAACTTATCAATACTTTCAATTTTGCTTCCAGATTTGCACTCAAAGGATACACCCCAAAATCCTTAATAATAACATCAGAATCATTTACATTAAAATTATATTCCAACGAATCTGTGCTCAATTCCCAGATATTATCACTCAAATACCTGATTTTATATTTACCCGGATTTACAGTAAATGTATATTTTCCAGTTTCATCTGTTGATGTAATCAAACTATCTGGTAATAAAATTACTTTTTGACCTCCAATATATTTCTCATTTTCATCCTTAATCTTATTTCTATTTTTATCAAAATATACATTTCCTGAAATAACATATATTTCGTCTAAATCCAATGCTCTGGGGCCACCATCTTCAAGTTCAGTTATACCAGCAAATGAAGTCCCAATCCATTTATTCCCATTTATATCTATTGCAATAGATTGTACAAAGTTATCTGGTAATCCAGAATTACTTATTTTATATTTTATCAATTTTTTACCATCAAACTTGGTCAAACCTCCACTATACATACCAATCCATTTATTTCCTTCTATATCTATAACTATTGATAGTACAGAATTACATTGAAATTCCGTATCACTCATATTATAAATCGTCCAGTTCAGTCTATCAAATTTAGCTAATCCGCCATTAAACATATCTATCCATTTATTTCCTTTACTATCTATTGCAACTGATAATACTTTATCATCAGGTAATTTTGAATTATCTTGATTATATACTATCCACTTTACCCCATCAAATTTTGACAACCCTCCCTGATATGTTCCGATCCATTTATTCCCTTCTTTATCTACTGCTATAGATCTAATTTGATTATCTGGTAATCCGGAATTGTTTGTATTATATGTTGTCCAATTTTCACCATCAAATTTTACTAATCCATGAAAATTTGTTCCAATCCATTTATTCCCTTCTTTATCTATAGCTATTGAAAGTATAATATTATCTGGTAGTGAAGAATTTTTTATATTATAAACTTTCCAATTTACTCCATCAAATTTTACCAGTCCTCCGTTATAAGTTCCAATCCATTTATTACCTTCTTTATCTATGGCTAATGATAGTACAGAATTAACTGGTAATCCGGAATTACTCTTATTATATATTGACCAATTTATTCCGTCAAATTTAACCAATCCATTATAGGTACCAAACCATTTATCCCCTTCTTTATCTACTGCTATAGATCTAATTTGATTATCTGGTAATATTGAATTACTCATATTACACACACTCCAATTTATTCCATTGAATTTTGATAACCCTTTATCAGTACCAAACCATTTATTCCCTTCTTTATCAATTTCAATTGAAATAATATAATTATTTAATAATCCTGAATTGTTCTCGTTATATTCTATCCAGTTTATTTCATCAAATTTAGCTAGTCCATAAATAGTACCTACCTACTTATTCCCTTCATTATCTATTGCTATAGAAAGTACAAAATCATCTGGCAATCCCGAATTATTCTCATTATATACTGTCCAATTTATTCCATCAAATTTTACTAGTCCTTTACCATCAGTAGCTATCCATTTATTTCCTTTTTTATCTATCACTAATGATCTTATATTATTTTCTGGTAACCCGGAATTATTTGTATTATATATTGTCCAGTTTTTATTGTCAAATTTAGCTATTCCTTCATTCCAAGTACTTATCCATTTATAACCATCATTATCAATGACAATTGATATTATTTCATTATCAAGTAATCCTGAATTATTATCATAAACTGTCCAGTTTATTCCATCAAATTTTACTAGTCCTTTACAATCAGTACCAACCCATTTATTACCTTCTTTATCTATTGCTATTGAAAGTACATGATCACTAGGTAATCCCGAATTGCTCTTATTATATATAATAAACTTTTCTCCATCAAACATTACTAATCCAGAACCTCCAGTTGCAATCCATTTATTTCCTTTATTGTCTAATACAATTGTATTTATCCCTGCATAAGGGAATTCGGAATTGTTTTTATAATAATGTGCGATTTTCTCTCCTGTTTTCCTATCAATTGCAAATAGCCCTATTTGAGTTCCAGCCCAAACAGTATCTCCCTGTATTGCGGTACAATAAACTGTAGGATTCCCATAATACCATGTCCATTTCTCATTCTGTCCAAATCCACTTTTGCTCACAACAACAGCAAGTATCACTAAAACTAAAATCCTGATAGCTTTCATTATCTTTTATTTTAGTTATTAAAATTATTTCAATAAACAAATTTACAACTTTTATTATTAAAAGATACATATTAATTTTCATAGAAAATATTTAAAAAAATTATTTTATTCAAAACGTAATATCAATAATCCATGAAAATATCAAATTTTGGATATAAATGTTGTTACAAAATACACTTTATATTTTCATGAAGAGGGTATATAGTATGTGATTATAAATTATTTGATTGTTGATAAACAAAAAATGCAATTATTTATATATAAATATTATTGAAAAGTCTGCTCTGGTCATATTACGATAAAAAGAATCTCTATCAATGTCAATTGTAGTTTTAATTATTCCATTATCAATATCCGCTTTTTTTAAACATCCATATAAAATTGAAAATTTAAATCCTAAAGAAATATCTTTTGAAAGACTTCTATCATAACTCACACCTAAATTCCAACCCAAAGTATTACCTTCTATATTCACACCGGATATATTTGAAAGACGATCAGAATAACTTAAATAACCAATACCTGTATTAAAAATAAAAGTATTTTTCTTATTCTGGCCTTTTAAACGTACGTTTAATGTTGGAGCAAAATAATTAATCATAGTTTCATCAGAGAAATCAGCATATGTAATCATTTTATTATTAATAGTACCCTTATTAAATGCAATAAAAGAATTGAATTTTCCTCCAAAACCAAAATATGAACTAAAGTAATATTCCATAAAGACGCCAAAATTATATCCTGTCCTTAACCTGTTTAAAAAATTACTCAAATCGATGGAAGTTCCTTCCGGAATATTAGCAAAACGATAGGAAAGACCTATATTTACTCCAATCCTTATATTATCATTATCACCATTATTACCAGTATTTTTTATAACATTCTCTTTTTTATTAAAAAAATTATAATCGTATCTATTAATCTGAGATATAAATAGTGAAGTATCTTTTAACTTTTTATTATGCAGATAACTAAAAAAAATCTGATCATTATTAATTTTTGAAATTTTGCAATTAATTGAATCACCTTTATTAATAATTATTAAATCCTGTGAATATACGTTAAATACACTTAATATTAATATACAAATAGCTATTTGCTTTATCATATTTACATAATACAAATACTATATTTACAATAAATTAATCGATTATTTTCTACAAGAGCACAGATTTTCTGTCTTAATAATATTCATAATTTGTCATTTTCAACTCAACAAAACTACATAATTTTATTTACATAATATTAATTTATTTGAATTACTTAACAACCTGAGTTCGATTAATCCTATAGGTAATAATTTTTTAACATTATTGTTGCGAATGCCCGTGATTAAATGAATTCCATAAATAAAAAGCAATTCTGTTAATTTTTCAGAAATATATCCTTTGTCAGCAGGATTATACCAATAATAAAAACTGTTAATGGAATATTTTATCACTGCAATACGGTTTTATACTCTTTCCGCTTTGTTGCCAATCTGAAAAAGGTTACCTGAAGTATTAGCATTTATGAAATATACAAGACTTTCTTGGTCTCAAAGAATTCTTCCTCAAACATATCCTTAATCTCAAATACGTTTATACTTTTACCAAAATATTTCAAATCTTCAGTGACATCTCCTCCTTTAAGGTAAAGCAAGCCATTTTTAAGAACATTCCTGTTTTCAGATTTAATTTTAGTTCT
This sequence comes from Bacteroidota bacterium, assembly GCA_030706235.1. Lineage (GTDB taxonomy): Bacteria > Bacteroidota > Bacteroidia > Bacteroidales > GWE2-29-8 > JAUZOY01. Next base: position 9,059 of record JAUZOY010000050.1, read on the forward strand.
TACCCATGAATGTAATATTTTTAGATCTGTTACGGCACGACTTACGGCAAAATCAAATTTACGTTTGATTTCTTCAGCACGCATATTCATAGCTATCACATTATTAAGTTCTAATGCTTCAACAACGGCTTTAACTACAGTAATTTTTTTTCCTATAGAATCAGCAAGCACAAAATTGCATTCGGGAAACATTATTGCCAGCGGAATGCCGGGAAATCCCCCACCCGTTCCAATATCAAGAATGTCAGTTCCGGGTGTGAATGATATAATTTTGGCAATGCTCAAAGAATGTAATATGTGCCTTTCTTCAAGTTTGTCTATATCCTTTCTTGATATTACATTGATCTTTTCATTCCATTCGCTGTAAATTCCTTTCAATTTCGCGAATCTGCCGGACATTTCAGGAGACAGTTTATCAAAGTATTTCTCTATGATTTCCATATTTATAAATTATCAATTAATTATGATATTCCACATAAACTGAACCAGGAAATTATCATGTGTAGCCTTGGGAAGATATATGGCTCTGATTCCGACTTCAAAGGGGAACATAAAATTCAGTAAATGCATATCGCTATATAATTCGGCACCTGTTGAGTATATATCAGAACCTTTACCTTTATTCATAAGATAAGAATAATCGTAGAATAAGTTTGACCAGAATCGCTTGATATAGATAATCCTGCCGGCATTAATATCAGGATAGGCAATTGGCATTCTGTATTCAAGTGAATATTGCCTAATTGTTTCAGTAAAAATATTATCATATCCTCTCGGCAAATTTAGCGTATTGCTGAAATGATTAATATCAGGAGAATTGATTTGTACTCCACCATTTAATCTTAAAGAATGGTGCTTTATAATTCCAGGGAAAAAAAGATTTATAACACCTGTTGCTTCATTGCCAAAATTTACTTTGTCGTTGAATGGGGTGTTTTTAAATTGCATGTCAAGAGAAATGCCGTATTCGGGTTCAAGATCCCTCTGAGATTGTTTTAGAAAATTATAATAATAAACGCCATAAGTCAGGACGCCGAAATTAATTGTATTATGATAAATTTCTTTGTAATTATCATTTCTGTATTGAAGCTGAAAAGAAGGAATTAATCCGTTCAGATATTTATCATTGGTAAAATTAATGGGCTGACTGATCTTCATATAAAGACTGCTTTCAAACCATTTTACTTCATGATTATTACCAATATTTTCAGACTTATTGCCGAATTCTCCCAGAAAATCAATAACAGGATAAAAACCCTTATATTTAAAATCAGCAAAATAAGTACCTTCCTTCCAATTTCTGTCAGTTTTATAACCAACAGTTGTAAAAGCAGTATTCATTAAATTCTGAGACATTATAGAAAAGACAGGGTAAGCATCAGAAATATTTCTTTCTGAACCGCTGGCATCAGGACCCCAGCTATGAAAGTTAAACAAATTTGCAATCTTTTTATATGGCCCGGTTTTATAATTATTTACAGTATCTGATTTTAATTCATTTATATTTATCTCTTTATCTTCTGTTATATAATCAATAAGTTTAAACGATCTGTCTTTATCAGGTTTTGAAAATTTTTGAGGATTAAAATCGATTTCAGCAATTCTGTATCCCATTTCGCTGTAATCTGAATATGCAATTTTCTTGCCTGAAGGAGAAATAGCCGGTTCAAAAGCGCCGAAACGAGATGAAGTGACCTGGAATAAATTCTTACTTGAAGTATCTGCTGCAAATATGTTGTTAATGCCGGTGTAACCTGCACTGAAAATTATATATTTGCCTGCAAAAACAGGATTGGAAATTTCATATTTATCATAGCTGACAATTAATTCAAAACTGCAGTTATTATCAAGACTGATGATCCCTATCCCATTTCTGTTGCCTTTATTAACAACCATAACAATCTTCTTTTCGTCATTGGACCAGGCAGGAGAATTAAAAACATATTCCTTTCCTAATTCAATTTTATCCATAATTATGCCTTTTTTTGAATCAAGAATCACTACAGTACAATTATTATTGTAATCATTCTCTATAACAGCAATCATCTTTTTAGATGGAGATAATACAGGAGAAAAATAACGGCAGTTATGTGTAAGCATATTTTCGATGCCTGTTTTACAATTAAGAATCCTAATGTTTGAATAAGTTCTGTGTACCCATCTTTTGTCAAAGTCATTTGCAGCCCAAACTATAGCAGAATCTTTGCCTGATAAACTCTGTTTCTGGTAATATCCCGGAGTATAGAGCTCTTTCTCATTATTTTTGCCATCCAAACTAATAAATCTTTCAATATCATCAATTCCGGACTTTTCAACAGCAATCAGGTTTTCTGTTAAATATACAGGTTTTCTGTAATTCACATAGGCTCCTTTATAGTTAAATAATGGCTTTAGATTTAACTGTTTACATACATAATTTACAAGATCATATCTTTTATAAATTTCAGGATTGGCTATTCTAAACCCTGATAATTTAATGGTTGAATCCTGACTGCTCCATTTGACTTTTAATTCATCAAGAGTTTTATCATAAAGACCAACTTTATTAAAACCTGTTTTCATTTTGATTCCATTGGAAAACGGTGTAATTTCAAGGGGTTTTCTTGCAACCCCGGAGATAACACTGTCCCATACATTATTACCATAGATTCTTCTTGCATTTGCGACAATGTGGTATCCTAGAATATAATGATCCGGAATAAAGTCTTTATATGAGCCGAAAACAGCCTTCTCGTAAGAATATTTCCTGCCATTCAATAGTTGAGTTCTCAGTTCCATATTGAAAGAAGGCTGTCTGCCTCTTCCCATTCCCGTAAACACACTTTCAGCAACAACGGCATCACCTTCCAAAAACCATTGCGGAATAAACAGACCAAGAATAGCTGCAGTACCCTGCTCTCCCGTCAGATAATATATTATTCTTGTAAGTCCCTGGTTTAGTTTATCAATTTGCACAACATGACGATATTCATGAATTGTGAGTTCTGCAATCCAGTCGGTGAAGCTTTGAGCGGGATTGCAGGGATAAAGTTCCATTTTTGAAGGTGCCCAGCTTACCATACCATTTGATTCAGTAGACTTACTGTGTATTATAATAGAAATCTTTGAAGGCCTGTAATTAAGACTTTTTACAGCATATAAACATGCAAAATCAAGTGCCTTTGCAATATATACGGCTTTATTCTCAAAGTCCTCAGGGAAAACTAACTGATAATTGTCTGTATTGATTTGTTTCCATTTTATCTCAGACGGGTCCTGCCCTGAATCATAATATTGAGCTTTTGCATATGTATTAAATAAAATAAAAACAACTAACAGTGAAAAGATAACTTTGATTTTCAATAGACTGAATTAATATACTTTAATTATTATTTAAAATTTCAGGCAAAAGTACATCTTTTTCTATTGTTAACCTTAACAATTAATTATTTAAGTTGCAATTTCTATGGGAGGGGGTTAAAACTGCTGTGTAATCTGAATAAACAGCAAAATGTCTTGCAGAAAGCTATAAATTTCGATATCACTATAAAAATCTGACTTTAATTCCTATTTTAATACCTAAACTCAAAATTCTAAAGTTATAAGTTCTGTAATTATTCTCCAGGAAAATTGGTTTAAGCATTAAATCATACTGAGGTTGAGCAAACAATGTAAATCGCTTATAAAAATTATAATTCATATCAGATCCTAAAAATAATGAGTAATTTAATTCACTATTATTCTTAAAATTAAATTTTGCAGGATATCTGGTTGTTTTATCTTTATAACAGTCCTCAATCTTAGTAGTTCCATGTAAGAAATAATCAGTAGCGACACCAGTTTTAAATGTAAAATCAATATTCCTGGATACTTTCAATTTGTATCCGAAAATAAGTGGAATTTCTAAAAAATAAAAACTATAATAAAATGTTCTTTTCGCCGGAATTTGATTATTAATTAAAGCAGGATAATATCTCAATGATAATTCCGGTGTTTTATATAGAACTCTGTCATTTTCAGAGAAAGTACTGCAGAATCCCCTATTTACAAAAGATATTCCAGTACCAATGAAAATATCAGTAGTGATAAAATTAGTAAACTGTAGTCCGGTCTGATAACCGAACTTTGGTTTATCCTGCCCCGGATTATTTACAGACTTGACAACATCAGTTTTATATGAGTAATCAGGTTGGAAATATATTCCTAATCTAAATCCGGATTCAAAGACCTGAGCCCGGGAAGAAATTAACAGAATGATAAAAATGAAGGTTAATATAACCCTTTTCAAATATTATGTTTTAATGGGAAAATGTTTTCTTAAATATATTTTCTAATAAAACTTAAAAGACTTTGCTTTTATTTTGAATTACCTTTAATAATTAATTATGAACATATCACACCAAACAAATAGAAGTGTTTATTTAATATTTATCTTATAAATTGTTCTTAGTGGTTTTATATCTGTTTAACTCCATACAATCTCAGAGAAATTCAATGAAACTTCATGCAACAGAACTTAAGATTTCTTTTGCGAAGAAATAGGTTAGTTTGTAAAAAATGTTTTGATTTCGATAATAAGAAACTGAAAAAATAGAATTTGCAAATCTCATTATTAAGAAAAATGTTGTTACTCAATAAAGAATTTACAAAAACACTATCTTTTTAAGGTAATCTTTATTTACTTCTTTATTAAGAATTTCAATTATCTGAGCTGAACTCATTGATAGTTCTTTTCTTAAAACAGAGGAAGTTAGTCTAACATAAAGAACATGATCCTTTAAATTCAACTCTGAAGTGTATTGCATAATATAAGGGCCCATATTTTTCTTCCATCCTTCAATAATTCTGAATTCTGTGAGTTTGTCCCCCAACTTTTTAAATCTTGGAGCATTAAGCATTGCTTCAATAGCATCCTTTAAAGTTAATTCATTTTTATATCTGTTTCTCATAGTTTATTTTATCCTGCAGGTTAGTATTGTTTTATCATCATAAGAAACAGCAATATTGTCATCTATTTTAATAAAATTATCCTTAGATGGTCTTGAAATAAAGACCAAATCACCGATTTTAAGTGTGTAGAATTCCGAGATATAGGATATAATCTTATTGCAAGTAACATCATCAATTTTCAAATCCCGAACAACTGTATCATTAATTTTTAATGATACAGTTGTTCCAATCAAATGATTTGATTCGACGAAATTTCCTATGGCAGAAGAATTGTCATAAGTTCTTGCAATATCCTGTGAAAGATCATTTTGCTTAAGATTATTTAAAACATCACTTAAAGTGAAAGCGACGGCTACACTTGCTTCGTTATAATAAAGCTTTGCAAACCTCTCACCTATATTTTTACCTAATCTGTTAATACGAAGCACTAAACTGACATCTGCAGTGATTTGTTTTGAAAAATCAGGATAGTAATAAGGCTGACTATTTTTAATCAACACAGTTTCAGGCTTTAAATAAAAACATATCGAATAATCAATCTGCCCGTCCAGAACAGGATTGTAATTTTCGTGTACCTCAATACAGAATATTTTCATTTATTTTCTTGAACGGATATAGATTTCAGTAATAAC
>JAUZOY010000051.1 GCA_030706235.1 Bacteroidota bacterium
AATACAAAAATAAAACTTGCGATGATTGTAATAATCTGAATTCTTAAAGGTACAATATTTTCTAACATAAAATTTAACTCCTTTTTGTTCTTATCATTGTAAAAATAATTCCTAAACTGACTTTTATCATATAATAAATACCGGAAATAGAACCAATAGAAGACTTACCTCCTTGTCTTTCAACCATTACTACAGGTGTTTCAATAATGTTCAATTTATTATATGAATACAAAATTATTGATTCCGGTTCAGGGTATTCATCGGGATAGTATTTGTTTACTATTTCAAGAGCTTTTCTGTTTAATATTCTGAATCCTGATGTTGAATCCGTTATCAATTTACCCGTTAAAAATTTAATTATAAATTTAAAAAAATTAATGCCTATCCTTCGGGTTAATGTAGACCTGAAACCTTCATTTTCAAGAAATCTTGATCCTATAACCACATCGGCATTATAATCTTCCATAGCTTTTATAAGCCGGGGAATTTCCTTAGCCGGATGTTGTCCGTCGCCATCAACCTGGATTGCATAATCATAATCTCTTTTCATTGCATATTTGAAGCCGGTTTGCATTGCACCGCCGATTCCAAGGTTAAGAGGCAGATTTATAAGAATGCAATCTAAGCCTGAAGCAATTTCAGAAGTTTTGTCTGTTGAACAATCATTAATAACTATAACGTCAATTTTATAAATATCATTAATGCTTAAAGATTTTATCCCATTGACAACTTCAGCTATAGATTTTTCTTCATTATATGCAGGGACAATAATAGCTATCTTTTTCATTAATTTTTTTAATGATAATGATTGCAAAGTTATGATTTGTTTATCTATTATTCATAATTTATTTATAATTTTGCAACAATTCTGAACCATAAATCTAACCATATGCAAGTATCAGTAGAAATAAGTTATTATCCTCTTAACGAAAAATTTGCAGATTCTATTCATGCATTTATTGCAAATCTGAAAAGTTACCAAAACATAATTGTTCAGCCAAATGGAATAAGTACTCAGGTATTTGGCGAATATCGCGAAGTAATGGGAATACTAACCAATGAAATTGAAAAGGCATCTGAATTACCTCATTCAATTTTTGTTTTGAAGATTATTAATGCCGACCGCAATAAAATGCCTGTAAAATCCTGATGATAGATTATTAATGGTAATGAATAAAAATATAAATTATTAATATAAACAATAAATTAATGAAAAAAGGTTTTATTTATTCAGTGATAACTCTTTGTGTTGTTACTGTCTTATATGGTTTTCAAACAAAAAAACAAGGTAATAATCCAAAAAATCAAGGTAAAATGAAAGAAGAATTTGCTAATTTTATTAAAACTTATGAAGCAAAGGCAATACCATTGACCAATGCATCATGTCTGGCATATTTTAATGCTTCAATCAGTGGTAAAAATGAAGATTATGATAAATATTCAAAATTATCAATTGAACTAAGCAATATATATGCTGATAAAAATTCATTTGCAATACTTAAAAAAATTAAAGAATCCGGAGAAATTACTGATGAATTATCAAAGAGGAGACTTGATATACTTTATTATGCATATTTAGGTAATCAGGTTGATCCAAAGAAACTTGAAGAAATAATAAATGGTCAGACTGCCGTAGAACAGAAATTTTCAACATTCAGGGCTACAGTAGGAGGTAAAAAAGTAACAGATAATGAACTGGAAGAAATATTAGCCAATTCAAAGAACTCAAATGAGCTAAAAGAAGCATACCTGTCGAGCAAAGAAGTTGGTAAAGCAGTAGCTGCTGAAGTGATAGCACTTGTAAAGAAAAGAAACGAAATTGCAAGAGAACTTGGATTTAAAAATTATCATGATATGAGCCTCAGGTTAAGTGAACAGGATCCTCAGGAAATTGAAAAGCTTTTCGATGAGCTTGATCTTCAGATCAGAGATGTATATATCAAAGAAAAATCAAAGATGGATGATATTCTTGCAAAACAATACAATATTAAGAAAGAAGAGCTTATGCCATGGCATTATCAGAACAGATTTTTCCAGGAAGCCCCAAAAATTTATAAAGTTGATTTAGATTCTTATTACAAGGATAAAAACTTAGAAGAACTAACAACTAAATATTATGCAAGTATAGGACTTCCAATAGATGCCATGTTGAAAAAAAGCGACCTTTATGAAAGAAAAGGAAAATATCAGCATGCATATTGTATAGATATTGAAAGAATTACTGATGTCAGGGTTGTATGTAATATTAAACCTAACTTCAACTGGATGGGTACTATGTTACATGAATTCGGTCATGCATCTTATGATAAATTTATTGATCCGAAATTGCCATGGGATTTACAAGCTGCAGCTCATACATTTACTACTGAAGCTATTGCAATGATGTTTGGACGCCTTGCTTCAAATGCACAATGGATGCAGGACATGGTTGGTATTAATAATACAGAAAAGGAAAAAATCAAAGAAGATGGATTCAAATCATTGAAACTTCAGCAATTAGTATTCAGCAGATGGGCACAGGTAATGTTCCGTTTTGAAAAAAGTTTGTATGAAAACCCTGATCAGGATTTAAACAAATTATGGTGGGATTTAGTTGAAAAATATCAGATGATAAAAAAACCTGCAGGAAGAAATGAACCGGATTGGGCCTCTAAAATTCATATTGCAAGTTCACCATGTTATTATCACAATTATCAATTGGGCGAACTTTTGGCATCACAGTTGAATCATTATATTTGTGTTAATATTCTTAAAACAAAAGATGTTAACAATCAAAGTTATTCCGGTAGAAAAGAAGTAGGAGAATATCTTAAAGCAAAAGTTTTTGCTCCGGGTATGAGATACAGATGGGATGAAATGATAGAAAGAGCTACAGGAGAAAAACTAACTCCTAAGTATTATGCTGAACAATTTGTAAACTAAGAGACATATATTCTTCGTTAATAAAATATAAGTCTCTATTAGAAAAGAGCTATTGAATTGTTAAATAGTGGGTGAGAGTTTTAGTTAATCATATATGTTAAAGTTTTTTCAAATAGGGTCAATATTCAAAATCATATTGATCCTGTTTTTTTTAAATTCAGTTTATTCCCAGAAGGTAGGTGTAGTACTAAGTGGTGGCGGATCACGTGGGTTGGCACATATAGGTGTTCTCAAAGCTCTCGAAGAAAATAATATTCCAATCGATTACATTGCGGGAACATCCATAGGTGCTGTTATTGGAGGTCTTTATGCTTCAGGATATTCAATAAATGAAATTGAAGATCTTGTAATGTCAAAGGATTTTCAGAATTGGGCTGATGGCGTAATAGATGATCAGTATAATTATTATTATAAGGTAAAGGAGCCAGATGCATCATGGACAAGTATTAAATTTAAATATGATTCTACATTGCAAATTTCATTACCCACCAATTTGATAGCGCCATATATGATGGATTTTCAGATTATGGAACTGTTCTCAGGTGCAACAACTGCCAGTAATGGTAATTTTGATAGCTTGTTTGTTCCTTTCCGATGCATAGCTTCTGATATTGAAACAAACCAGGCTATCATAATGAAAAAAGGAAATGTAGGTGATGCTATTCGGGCATCTATGACTTTCCCAATAGTGTTCAAACCTATCAGAATTAACGGAAGATTGTTATTTGACGGAGGTCTGTATAATAACTTTCCTTCAAATGTTATGCTTGAAGAATTTTCACCCGATATAATTATAGGATGTAAAGTTGCAGGTAACTATGATCCTCCGGCTGATGATGATATTAAATCGCATATAATGAATATGATAGTAAATAAAACTAACTATTCCGTTATTTGCGATAATGGCATTCTTATTCAACCCATAGTCGTAAATGCAGGACTAACAGATTTCAGTCTTGGAAAATCATTGATAGATAGCGGATATGTAGCAGCAATGCGAAAAATGGATGAAATATCTCAGTCTGTTTTTCGTCGTGATAACAAAGAGATCAGGGAAGCAAGGAGGGCTGATTTCAAATTAAAACAGCCTCCTATGATAATTGAAAGAATATTGATTAATGGTATTCATCAGAATCAGAAAATATATGTAAACAGAATATTACGTAAAAGTTATTTCCATTATTCAAATTCAAATATAAATCCTAAAAGAATAAGAGAAAGTATTGAAAGTATCAGAGACCGTTATTTAATGCTTGCTGCTGAAGATAAGTTCCAGAATATGTATCCTCGATTATCATATAATAGTGATGCAGGAAATTATGATCTCAGTATAGATTTTAAAAGAGACAGAAAATTCATAGCTGAGTTTGGAGGAAATATTTCATCAAATCCGGTTAATATGGGTTTTGCACAGATAAGGTACAACATTCTTGGAAGTAATTCTACAGATTTGTTGGCAAATATTTATTTTGGTAAATTTTATAGTTCTGCGAAAATAAGCGGCAGAATGGATTTTCCTTATCAGTTTCCATTCTATTTACAGGGAGGTTATACTCTGAATCACTGGGATTATTTTAATAGTTCTTCAAAATTTTTTGAAGATAAAAATCCATCCTATCTTATTAAGAATGAAAACTTCCTTGAATTTAACGCAGGTATTCCGGCCGGACATTCAGGAAAATTGGAAATGGGAATTTGTGCAGCTTATATTTCTGATGATTATTACCAGACAAACTTTTTCGGACGTAGTGATACAGCCGATAATACAGTTTTCAAATTTGTATCATCGCATTTGCAATACGAAAGAAATAATCTGAATTATAAACAATATCCTAATGCAGGTACATTCTTGTCATTCACCATTAAACATATCCAGGGATTTGAAAATTATAAATATGGTTCGACTTCAGTCCTCAGACTGCCATATGTAGATTATCATAACTGGTTTCAGGCAAAATTCATTTATGATAAATATTTTAATTTTTTAAAGTTCTGGAAACCGGCATTGTTTTTTGAAACAGTTGTTTCTTCACAGGATCTGTTTAATAATTATACTGCCAGTTTGCTTGCTGCACCGGCATTTGAGCCGATTCCTGAAACTAAAACTCTTTTCCTGCCGAATTACCGTGCAAACATTTATGGTGCTGCCGGAATTAAGAACATTTTTATACTTTATAAAAAGCTTGATCTAAGAACAGAACTTTATTTGTTCCAACCTTATAAAGCTATTATAAATGATAATGAAAAGGCTAAATATGATACGCAATTTAAAGACAGACATCTGATGGCATCTTCTGCACTTGTGTTCCATTCTCCTATAGGTCCGTTAAGTATCAGTGCAAACTATTTAAACAATAGCGGAAATAATTTCTCTTTCCTTTTTAATTTCGGATATATTATTTTCAATAAAACACCTGTGAATTAGTTCTGCCAAAATAATGTTTAAAAATGTTCCGTGATTTACTTTTACAGCTTTTGATGCTGACCCGGCAAATATGATTAAAGTATGACCATTTATCCGACAATGTAGCTTGTTATTCAATAATATTGTCAATCTGATTATTTAACAGAGTAGCAAAATCATTGTAATTGTCTGGTTGTAATCTGTTTTCATAAAAAAGCAACATCCCCATTATGGTAAACCGTAATTGCGTTCTGATTTTTTGAACTTTTTCAGTATAAATTATATTTTCATTAATACAGTATTGCCATTGTTCTTCACACAATCTGTCTAAAAAAGTATATATTAATTCTGAAGTAGTTTTCTTATTTCCTATGCCTCTCATTCGTTCGAGAAAAAAAAGTTCAAAAGTTCCGGGATATTCAATAAAATAATGAACGTATGCAGATATTATAGCTTTGATTTTCTCTTTCCCATTAGTAATTTTCTTTGTCTTGCTGTTTACGAAAACTTCACATTCTGCCTGAAAGTCCTTCACACATTCAAAAATCAAATCATTAAGGTCTTTGAAGTAATTATACAAAGTAGCATATGAATATCCTGCTCTTTCAGCTACACTTCTGGTGCTAACAGATTTTAAACCTTCACCTTTGATCAATTCCTTTGCTGCTTGAATGAAATAGCCTTTCATTCTTTGGGTTTGAATTTCTTTGTTGTCCATATCGATGTTAATTATATTAATAATGCAAAGATAATTAACATTGTTAATATAGCAATGAAAAAAGATAATTTTTTTAAATTTATCTTTTAGAATTAATGTAAAAGGGTTATATACAGATAATTGATGTTAATATTTTTGTAACTACTCACTCAGTGAAAGTTTTGTTAATGAGATATATAATTAAACACAAAGTTCACTAAGATTTTAACACTAAGAACACAAATAATTAATATTAAATTCATTGTGACCTTTGTGAAATTTTCTTGGTGTACATAGTGGTAAAAATAAATGTATGTAAATGTTTTAATGTTAAAATATTAGAGCGTGTGAGTAGATACATATTTTTTTAATATTAATAAATATTGATAATTCTTTATTACAGTTTTAAAATTGTAATAATAATTTAATTACAGATGTTCGTAGAATCTAATAGGGATCATAACCATAATGAAACCTTTATGGGAGAGGCGATTTTGAATTGCATACTGAGTCTGGTTGTGAAGAGATCTCTGCAACGCAGTAGATTTAGGCAGTATGAACTGGCCAACAAAGAAAGTTGTATTAATATATTTGTTCATCACTTTCTTTGATAATTCCTTGACTTCATCAGCAATGTCAGTTCCAATTGAATGGTAGCATTCTGAGAAATAGCCGAAATGTTCAGCTAATTTTTGATATTTATCAAGATCTGACTTAACCTGGTTTTCAAGTCTTTCAAGTTCTTCTTCCCCTCTGAAATTTGCAGCATCAACCATGCCTACTTCAATAAATATGATATTTTTGAATTCATTGAAACGTTCGGTTATTCTAAAGAAAGTGTCAATACCCAGACCATTATATCCGCTAACGCAAACGGCAGCAGTTTCCCTTTCTGTGTCAAAACTAAAGCTTTTACTTATTGTATGTCTTTCAGTAGAAAGTATTTCATCAACCTGACCAAATACCTTCGTATTAAACCTTCCTATAAGTTTACCTGCATAATTATAATGTTTTTTAATTCTTGTTACAAGAAATACTAAAGCAGATGTTATTAGAATCGTAACCCATCCGCCTTCTTTAAATTTTATTGTAACTACCATAATAAGAATAAACAGAGTAAGCGAAAGACCGATGAAATTTATCATCAGTTTACTCTTCCATGATTTTATGGTTTTGCGTTCCAGCCACCAGTGGCGTACCATACCTGCCTGTGAGAGCGCAAATGTAACAAACACATTTATACTGTACAATACTATAAGAATATTTACAGCACCACCAGTCAGCAATAGCATAATTATTGCCATTATTCCCATGAATACTATACCATTTGATGTAACCAGTCTGTCGCTTAAGACAGCAAATTTCCTCGGAAACCAGTTGTCGCTTGCCATAGATGCAATTACACGTGGCCCATCGAGGAATCCTGTCTGAGCTGCAACAAAAAGAAGGGCTGCTTCTGAAATTAAAGTAATAAGAATGAATACGGTTGCAATACCGGAACTCCATTGAGATGTGAAGTTTTCAAGTAATACTGCATTCAACGTCTTAGTCGCTGATGGTTGTACTTCAAACAATGAATAGGCAATAAAAAGTCCAAGTACTGTAATTGCAAGTGAGAAAGCCATATATCTCATAGTAACAAGACCTGTCTTTACTCTTGGTTCTTTGAGTATAGGAACAGAATTACTAACAGCTTCTAACCCGGTATATGTTCCAGCACCCATACTGTATGAGCGCATTATTAAGGCCATTACTCCAAACATTCCCAATGATTTACGCGCCTGATGTAATTCCAGAATCGAGCCATGTATAACCGTTCCCATTTCATTGACATGGCTGAAAAGAGAATAAGTTATAAGAAAGATATGCGATAATACAAATATTATAAAGATAGGCATTAAAGAGAAAACAGATTCTTTAATACCACGCAAATTCAAAAGAATAAGAACGACAATACCGGATACTGTAACAAATATTTTAAGATAGTGGTATTGAGGTGGAAGAAAACTAAACAGAGCATCAGTACCACTGGCAATTGATATGGCAATAGTAAGAATATAATCGACAATAAGGGAGCATCCTGAAATCATACCAAGATTTGGGGATAAGAGTTTTGTAGCAACCCTGTAGCCGCCGCCTCCGGAAGGAAAAAGTTTAATGATCTGCGAATAACTCGTGCTTATTATGAATATGGTCAAGACAATCGCAATAGCGACAAAAACAGTCAGATGATGATAACCGCCCAATGCTCTGTAAGATTCTTCAGGACCATAACATGATGATGACAAACCATCAGAGCCTAGTCCGATCCAGGCAAAAAAAGCTATTAATGTCATTCGGTGAAAGATATTATCATCTTTAAGGTTTCTGCCTTTACCAATCAAAAAAAGCTTTGTCTTTTCCCAAAAGGAAATCTCTATTTTATTCTTCATTTAAGTAAATTTTTTCCTGACTATATTTCCTGAACTCTCGTATAATGTAATATATATCCTAAATTTTTTTCCCGATTGCCAAAACCATACCATAATCAGGAAAATCATAACAAGACGTAGTAATACAATGCCATAAATTTTTAATGAAGTTTTAAGAAAACAATTTCAGCCGTTTCAAAATGAAACGATCCATAACAAAATGAAACGGTTGATTTGTCGGTGAATTTATATTACTTTTGCACCGGCATTTTAAGGACGAAGAATATTTAAAAACGTTTCTTATCCGCTTATAATTTTACGGCCGGGGTAACGTTATATGGTACACAAACTGTTGAGAAACAGTATAGAATTTTTTTTATTTATGCGATTAGACGAAGAGATACAGAAAAGAAGAACATTTGCGATAATAAGTCACCCTGATGCAGGGAAAACAACACTAACTGAAAAGTTTCTGCTTTTTGGTGGCGCAATTCAGACAGCAGGTGCGGTAAAAAGTAATAAAATCAGAAAAGAAGCTACTTCCGATTTTATGGAAATAGAAAGGCAGAGAGGAATTTCGGTTGCAACATCAGTGATGTGTTTTGAATATGAAGGTAAAAACGTTAATATTCTTGATACTCCCGGGCATAAGGATTTTGCAGAAGATACCTATCGTACACTGACTGCCGTTGATAGTGTGATCCTTGTTGTTGACTGTGTAAAAGGCGTTGAGGAACAAACTGAAAGACTAATGGAAGTATGCAGGATGAGAAATACTCCTGTTATTATTTTCATAAATAAAATGGATAGGGAAGGGAAGAACCCTTTTGACTTGCTCGATGAACTGGAAGAAAAACTTAAAATTAAAGTAAGACCTCTTTCTTGGCCTATAAGTCAGGGTATTAATTTTAAAGGTGTATACAATCTCTACAATAATAATCTTAATCTTTTTGAGGAAAGTAAAACCAAAATTTCAGACAATTACATTAAACTTGATAATATCTTTAACAAGGAAATTGAAAATTATCTTGATCCAAAATTTATTCCTCAACTGAGAGAAGACGTGGAGCTGATAGAAGAAGTTTATGATAATCTTGATGTTGATAAATATCTTGAAGGAAAAATTGCACCTGTATTTTTTGGAAGTGCTTTAAATAATTTCGGTGTACAGGAATTGCTTGAAACCTTTCTGCTGATTGCTCCTCAACCACAGGCAAGAGACGCAATGGAAAGAACAGTTAATGCCGATGAAAATAAATTTTCAGGTTTTGTTTTTAAAATCCATGCTAATCTGGACCCTAATCATCGCGACAGAATTGCTTTCTTAAGAATATGTTCTGGTAAATTCGAACGCAATACTTTTTATTATCATACAAGGCTAAATAAGAAGTTAAGGTTTTCTTCTCCTGTAATGTTTATGGCAAGAGATAAAAATCTTGTTGAGGAAGGTTTCCCGGGAGACGTTATAGGTTTGTATGATACCGGACAGTTCAAGATAGGAGATACTTTGACCGAAGGTGAACAATTGAATTTTAAAGGCATACCAAGCTTTTCACCGGAATTGTTTCGCGAGGTGATTAATATGGATGCATTTAAATCAAAACAATTGGATAAGGGAGTCAGACAGCTTACCGATGAAGGGCTGGCTCAGCTTTTTATTCAGCAGTTTGGCAATCGTAAAATCATTGGTACTGTTGGAGAATTACAATTTGACGTAATTAAATTCAGGTTGGAACATGAGTATGGAGCTAAATGCAACTTTGCTTCACTCAATTATTACAAGGCATGCTGGATTACATGTGATGATAATAAAGTTTTGCAGAAATTCATACAGGTCAAGTCGCATTATATTGCCAATGATAAAGATGATAATCTTGTGTTTTTTGCTGAAAATGAATGGGCATTAAAAATGGCACAACAGGGTTATCCTGAAATAACTTTCCACTTTACATCTGAATTCAAAACTGAAAAAACATTGAATGCGGAATTTGCTGAAGTATAGAATTTTTCCATTATTAATTGTCAATTACTTTACGTTTTTTTCTATTGATTGTTTTACTCCTGCACCATAATTATAAACTGTTTTACCTCCAACGTAACCTGTCATAACTATTATTGTCATTATTCCGGATAATGACAATACAAAATACAGGTTTTCTTTGCGTTGCATTATTTTCCTTCTCCATAAAAACCATACTGACAATATTATTGAAATGATTAAGACACTATAACCTAGTTTTTCATGTATTTCCATAATTGAATGCATAGCTTCGCTTTGATTAATAGCATTAGAATCTATTATTCCTGTTAAAACAGCTATTAAAGCACCTATACTTCCTGTAATCAGATTCCACAAAATAATTTCCTTTAGATCTTTTTTCTGATATGAAAAATCAATTATTGCCAATATCCCTGCAAGAATTATCAATGCTATCGGAAAATGTATAAACATGGGATGAATTGTTGTTACCATAAAAAAATCTTTAAATTAATATTTATTAAAAATAAATACAAACATACATAATTTTTTTAAGTAAGATGCAGCCGGGATAAATATACAAATAATAAGAAAAAAATTAAATTGATATGATTTTGTAATTATATACGTCCAGTACTTATCAGATGAAAAATTTAATAAAAAAAACTAAAATTATATAATAATTTAGAAGGCTAAATTGATTATTTTTGGAGTATTGACTATGAAATTTATTAATTTATGTAAAAATTTAGATTTATGAAGACTAATATAGGAGCTAAAGACAAAACTTTACGAATTCTTTTCGGAATATTAATTGTAGGAGTTGGTGTATTCTATAATAACTGGTGGGGATTAGTCGGACTTATACCAATTATTACAGCAGTTATAGGGTGGTGTCCTTTGTATGCACTTTTAGGCATTAACAGCCTTTCAAAAGAAGAGTTAAAGAAACGGAAAGAATAAATGATTTTATCCTTTTTGAGCATTAATATTATATCGTATTCAAATACTAATACGTCATAGATTTATTTTACTCTACTTTGGATGCAAATACTTCGAAAACCGGAGGTGAGGATATCGTTTTTTTTACTTTACATAGATCAGCTGCACTGACTACCGCATTAATATATTTATCAGGAAAATCTTCAGGTAATTGTATATCTATTTTAATATTGGTCGGAAGACCTGTTTCTCTGTCATATTCAGATTTTTGAATAATCTTTATTTTTTCTGTATCTATGTTTCGCTGATCACAGAAAGATTTAATATATATTCCGGCACATGTACCTATAGAGGCTAAAAATAGTTCAAATGGAGTAGGAGCGGTGTTGCTTCCTCCTGCCTGAACCGGCTGATCAGTAATTATATCATGTCCGTTAATATGTGCTACTATTATCTTATTCCCGTCGAATGTTACTTCCATCTTTTATTATATTTAATTGTTTAATAATATATCTATTCCTCAATGATCTATATATATCAAAATATTTGATTATAAAATCAGTTCCATTATTTAAACTATAAGTTAACTCTTTTTTAATGCAAATTTAATAATAAAATTTTGAAACTGTTTTGAATTTTAAAAATAAAATCAAATACTGCCTGATTATCGCCAATACAGGATGTAGAAAAATAAAACCGGAACGTATTGAGATACGCCCCGGTTGTTGGTTTGTTTTTATGAAATAGGATTAACCTACTACTTTAACCATCATTGCATTACCCTGAGCAAACAGATAGTATTGCAGGTTAATTTCCTGAGAGAATTCAATGCCGATTGCATTTATAACAGAGACATTAGCAGGAAGCACAGGTGCGCCCGGTAATGTTGCAGTGATTATTACAGGCGCTATAACAGATGTATCCACAGGGATATAATCACTATATGTTACAGCTCCGATAGCATTGTTTATTGCATCTACAGGATAGTACTTCCTGGAAGTTGAGTCGTACTGTTCGTCAGAAACTACTCCGAGAGCATTTACAATTCGGAAATGTGTTGCATTCTGAGGAATTGTAAGATTATTAACCGGATTGAAAGGGTTGATAGTGAGAGTAGAACCGGTACGGTCGGGAGTAATTGAAAGCGTCAAAGGCGCATTGCAGATTTTAGAGAAATGGTCATGATTATTGAATTCAAAACCCACAAGTTTTTCCTTGTGTTCTGAGATATTCAAAGGTCTCTGGCCACGGACACCATCGGCAAGAAGAACAATACTGCGAAGTTCTGCCGTCAAACGTCCGGTCATTCTGGCGTCGGTCATACTTCTGATGACGGCGGCAAAAGCATTTCGGAATGATTTGGCTGTATGCCCTGCTGCCCCGAATTCGGACATGTTTTCACGCGTCCTCTGAAAGTTAGGATCTGTTAGAATTTTGTTTTTGTCAAGAGAAGTAGTTCTCTTTGCGAAATACTCACCTTCAAGTTCGAAGAAGGTGACGGGACCCATAGCCCCGGTTACCTGAAAAATTGATTTGTTTTTAGCCATTTTTAATAAAAATTTAATCGTTAATAAAATTTGTTTTTTTTGTTAAATTAAAGCTTCAATTAAACTATACAAAGATACGAATAATAAATTGAATAAGTTTATTTTTTAGCGTTTTTTAGCTTCAATTTTTCAACAAACTTTTCAACATATACGGCTTTCATT
The DNA here is from genome assembly GCA_030706235.1 of Bacteroidota bacterium. Lineage (GTDB taxonomy): Bacteria > Bacteroidota > Bacteroidia > Bacteroidales > GWE2-29-8 > JAUZOY01. The sequence continues at coordinate 13,064 of JAUZOY010000051.1, forward strand.
TCAAAACGATAAAATTTCCATATACAAAACCCGGTTTCAGTCACATTAAACATAAAAGATTATTTTCAATTTTTTCAATTATTCTGAGCCCGAAGAGATGATTTGCTTTAGTAGTACAAAAACTTAATGATAAAACATATAATGCACGTACATGTTTATCGCTTAAAATGGCTTATAATAATGCACGTCTAATTGTAAAACCACAAAGTACTTGACTTAAGCCATGAAAAAATTATGTATTGATATATTTCTAATAACTATATCAAATGACTCACCTTTATCTTCTTATATTTCTTTCCCATTCCAAGTGTAATGGCTGTTGGATTCTTTATTATCAACTCACCTTTTTGCAATCCTGATATTGCTTCTTTAATTTCCTGAAACTCTTTTCCCGACACTCCAAACAAATCTTTAATCACTCCGTCATTTATTGACTGTTGCTTCATTATTAATGGGTATTGCGCATTTGCATAGAAGTCAAAATACTCGCTTTTAAAACTGTCCATATTTTGCGTAGCTAGTATTATACTCAATCCCTTATTCCTACCAATTGCAATCAAATCTCTAAGAGGTTTATTATCAAATCCAAGCATATAATGAGCTTCATCTATTATTGTGAAATGACGCAATTCTACACAGTTTTCGTCAATAGCTTGTTTTGGCAAATACTCATATATCGTTTTAAGTTTTGAAACTATAAAATAAACGATTGCTTTTGCTATTGGTCCATCTTTTGGAAAACCATCCATTTTAATAATATAGCTATCCCTTATTAAATCTATATGGTCATCCTTAGAGAATAAATTTGTTCTGATTAGTTGTTTCAATACAGATTTTATACTGTCATCTTTATCTCTGTCTTTCTCATTCTGTACAGAAGTGTATTCCTGCAATATGAGTTCAAAATTTATTGCTTTGTTTTCTGTACGTTTGTATGCATTAATGATTGCTTCTGACAATCTGTTACTCATATTCGCACTTATTGTTGCTCTGTCTATTGCACACAATGCTAATGCCAGTTCCGTAGAATATAAATTAATTTCGTTTTGTGCTTTCCCTACAAATTCTTTAAATGGATTAAATGGTAATGAAGAATTTATTGGATCAAGTATTGAGCTCCTGTCAACCTCTAACAAATTGAGCCATGAATTATTGGCAGGATCTGAGAATTCTCCTTTATAATCAAACAATAAAAAGTTTATTGGATAAGGAGTTTCTATTGACAACATTCTCATCTCATTAAGCAATACTGCTAAAAGATTAGATTTTCCTGAGCCTGTTGTACCTGCAATTAGTATCTGAGTGTTAGATATGTGTTTTCCATTCAGATTCAAGGTTGCCGGAATATCATCTTCATAATTACCAATATTAAGATTTAATAATGGAATTGATCCTGCTCTTCCTCCTACTGAATTATTTACAGTATTTATCAACCATTCATCTAATGTAGAATCATTCAGTAAAACCTTGCTTCCTCTGAT
>JAUZOY010000052.1 GCA_030706235.1 Bacteroidota bacterium
ATTCAAAGCATTGTCCCTCAATGATCTCGAAATCTTTTCTATATTTTCAGCTACTGTAGTAAGCTTTTGTATGTTGTGAAGATTAGATAATACACCCAGTTCTGCCTGTGCTGTTACCAGTTCACTTACCAGATTCATCAGTTCATCCAGTTTTTCCGATGATACCTTTATTGTTGATTTTATGTCCTTTTTTACGGTATTATCATTTTTTATACTTACGATTTCATCTTCCGTTTCTGAATTTCTCAGAATCCCATTAATTTTTTCTGTATTTATTTCCTTATCTAATGGATTTTCGAACAAATTCTCAAGTTTCCTTGATACCTCTTCATTTAAAAATATATTTGAATCATTTATTCCGGTAACTTTTACTTCATTATCTGAACTGATATACAAAAAGACATCTTTTATTTCTACTTCTTTTTTATCAGTGTACAAAAAGATATGCCATTCTATAAAGCTGTCGGCAACATCGAATGATTTAAGATTATCAACCCATTTTATCTTTTTATATACTTTTGATTCTCCTAAATCACATAAATTGGAAATGATTAATAATGGATTTACTCCTTCTTTTAATATATCCTTTGACGGTTTAAAATATATATAATAACTGGCTTTAACAGTGCTTTCAGAATCATCTGCAATATATGATCTTTCGGAATTTTCTATGATATTATAATCCGGTTCAGAGTCTATTGTTCCGGCAATTGTATTCTTCAGATAATGTATCTTTTCCAGTAAGACGGCATGAGTTTTTCCCAGGTTTTTATCTTTCATCTCCGGATCTTTCAGTAAATCTCTTAAATGATCAACCGATTTCAGTGTAATTCCCATCAGTTCATCATCTATACTTACTTTCCCGTTTCTTACCAGATCATAAATATCTTCCAGGTCATGTGTGAAATTACCTATTGCATCAAATCCGAACATCCCCGCAGCTCCTTTTAACGAATGCATCACACGGAACACCTGAGCTATCATCCCCGAATTTGTCTTATCCTTTTCCAGAGTAAGCAAAGCATCTTCAAGACTTGATATCAAATCTGATGCTTCATCTATAAATATTTGAATATATTCTTCTTCCAATGGTTTAGTTTTTTTAGGATTATCTCTTTTTATTTACAACTAATTTATTCTTCAACTTGCTTACGTGAGCTTCTTTATGGTCTCCTTAAATTTAAGAAAATCAAATGGCTTTATTATCCAGGCATCTATTCTCAACCCTTGTACTTCCTGTTGCTTCCTTTCCATTGTATTTGTCGTTAGCAATATTACCGGAACTTCCTTATAATAAATACTCTTCCTTATCTCTTTTAATAATGATATCCCATCCATATTTGGCATGTCTACATCGCTTATTATTAAATCGTATTTTATTTTTCCGTCCAGAAATCTTAATGCATCCATTCCGTCTTCTGCCATGGTAACTACAAATCCTTCCTTGGTTAGAACATTTGAAACTACTAACCTTATGCTTTTAAAATCATCAACTATAAGTACGTTCTTATCCATCTTTATTTAATTTAGTGGTATTTTATCTGATAAATCCGTAAAGCAATTCTCCAAAACCGCATTTCTCTATTATGCCCCTTATCTTTTCATCCGTTTCTATATTAAAATTTATTGATTTATGACTCATTCTCACTATATGCTCCGTCATATAAAGCATTTGTATAAATGAAAAGTCTATATAATTAACATCAGTAAGTCTGACATTTATATTATCGGATTTTTCAATTACTGATACCAGCTTTTCTTTGCATTCCTCGGCATAATTAATGTTTAAATTTCCCGTGAATACTACGCGATCGTAAATTGTATTTGTGTCCATAATAAATTCATATTTAATTATTAAAGCAAAAATATCTTTTTGAAAATCCAATAAGTACTAGGTATTTTACTTAATTTATATTTTTTTAAATAAATTTTTATACGTAACATTACGTAACTAACAAGGATCAATACACTAAAATCACGATATCAAATTCCTTTTACACTACATTTCAATACTTTAGAAGCGCTACAGGTAAATACAACTAGGCATTTTTACTTATTTTTTACATAAATGAAGAAGAATGATAAATCATAAAATATTCTTATTCCATTAAATAATGCCCTTTTTTGTACAAAACATCATTAATTCCGCTGTATTTTTTGTATTGGTTTTATAGAGCAAAGTTTCTCTGTGTTTGTCAACAGTTCTCTTGGAGATATTAAGATTTTTACCAATTTCAACATTATTTAATCCTTCAGAAACAAGTCTGAGAATTTCTTTTTCTCTGTTTGTTATATTTACTGAGATCTGTCCTTTTTGATTTTCCTTTTTAACCTCAGTTATTGAACACCATATGACCTCATTTTTATTGATGTGTCTTTTAAAGGCATATAATAATATAGATTTAATGCGATTGCTTTTAGTACGTATTTTTGTTTCAGTGTCAATAACAGGTATAGCACCTAAAAGAATCTTCTCAATTTTCTCAAAAATTGCAGATCTACATTCAGGAACAATTATTTCAGTAATAGTACAATTAATAAAATCATCAAGTTCATATCCTGTTATTGCAGTAAATTTACGATTAACCCGGATTATTTTTAAATCATTTAAAATAAAAATGCCACTTTGAGTATTATTAAAATCATTATTAATTTCATTTTCAGAAACAGAAATAATATTCTGAAATTTTTCAATTCTTTTTTCTATAGTTATATACAAATCATTCAAGTTAATAGGCTTTGCAATATAATTATCCGCACCAAGCTGCAAACACATTTTGATATCATTTGTATCAGTTTTTGAGGAAAGAAAAACAAATGGAATATTTGAAGTCGAAGGAATTTGTTTTAATGTATTTATTACATTATATCCACTTAATCCGGTAAGATTTACATCACAAATTACTAAATCAGGTTTATTATGTAAAATCTTTTGTATTCCAAAATACCCGTCAATAGCAGTGAATACATCAAATCCTTTTGCTTTTAAAAAACATGATATATTATCAAGCAAATCTAAATCTTCTTCAATAAGAACTATTCTTCTCATAAAATATCATATTTTACATAAATTTCACTTTCTTATTATTAATTAATTTAATATTTTTTTCTAGCAGTAAATGAAATATTTAACCATCAGACAGATCTTATTTAATTGAATTTGGCAACTAAAATATGATATGACCATAAGTTGTTTTTTTAATCAGAAAAATTACAATATTAATTATAGGAACAAAAATATTTTTTCAGAGATCGGATTAGTATTGGTTAAATTACTTAAAATACCACTATTTTTAAAAAAAAGATTCGTAATTTTACCACACTATATAAATGTTTATTTTTTTCCTAATCTAATAGTATAAGGAGAATAATTAAATAAGGCCATTTTTTGTACAAAACATTATCAACTCAGCAGTGTTTTTTGTATTGGTTTTATAAAGCAAAGTTTCTCTGTGTTTTTCTACAGTTCTTCTGGAAATAAATAGCTTGTCTCCAATTTCAATATTATTCAATCCTTTAGAAACAAGCATCAGAATTTCGCTTTCTCTGCTTGTCAAATTAATATTAATCAAATCTTTTTTATCTTCTTCTTTAACTTCAGTTACAGAACACCATATTATATTATTTTTTTTAATATGTCTTTTAAAGGCATATAATAATATAGTTTTATTACAATCACTTTTTGTTCTGATTTTTATTTTTGTATCGATAACCTTAATAGCACCTAAGAAAATCTTTTCTATTCTTTCAAAAATTGCTGCTCTGCTTTCCGGTAAAATCATTTCAGTTATCGAACAATTCATCAAATCTTCAAGCTCATATTCTGTTATCTCTGTAAATTTACGATTAACACGTATAATTCTTAAATCTTTTATTATAAAAATACCATTTTGTGTATTATTAAAAGCATTATCAATTTCGCTTTCAGCAATTGAAATAATGTTCTGAAATTTTTCAATTCGTTTTTCTATTGTAATAAATAGATCATTCATATCAAAAGGTTTTGTAATATAATCATCTGCACCAAGTTGCAGCCCCATTCTGATATCATTAGCATCTGTTTTCCCTGAAAGAAATATGAAAGGAATATTTGAAGCCGATGGTATTTGACTTATTGTATTCAGAACATTAAATCCATTTAACCCTGATAACATAACATCGCAAACTATTAAATCAGGATTTTCGTGCAAGACCTTTTGAATTCCGAGATAACCATCAGTTGCTGTGATAATATCAAATCCTTTTCCTTTTAAAAAATATGAAATATTATCAAGCAAATCCAAATCATCTTCAATTACAACTATTTTCTTCATAAACTATATTTTTTAAAAACTTATATAAAAATATTATCATTCTACGCTATATTTTCAGGTATATTTACCCTAATTGTTGTTCCTATCTCAAATTTGCTTTCAATTTGGATATCACCATTAAGAACTTCTACGCATTTTTTAACTATTGCCAGGCCTAATCCCATCCCTTTTATACCGGTAATATTTGATGCTCTGTAAAATGGCTCAAATATATATTCCATATCTTCTTCTCTGATCCCTATGCCATTATCCTTAATAATAAATTCTAAATGGTTGTCATCTGTCGACTTACCGCAAAATGAAATATCCGAACCTATGGAAGGAGAATATTTAATTGAATTTCTAAGCAGATTTGTTAAAACCTGTCTAATTAAATTTTTATCAATGTAATAATCTTCTTTACAAAAATTAAATTGTGTTTTAATATTTTTTTCCGGATACAAGCATTTTAACTCATCTGCTATATCATTACAAAATTGCTCTATATTAATTGAAGTTGATTTTAACAAAATCTGATTTTTATCTTCAATATTTATAATTTTTATATTATTGAGAACTGAATTTATAAAATCAATACTATCATATATTCTATTAAATATATTCTTCTTCTTCATGTCATCTAATGAATCATACAGATTATCAATAATCTGAACACTTGACAATATTACCGACAAAGGATTTCTGAATTCATGTAATATTGTTGATATAATTTGACGCTTAAAATTTGTTATTTCTTTTTCTTCTTCAGGTAGTCTCACAATTCAGAAATTAAGGATATAAATACTATTTGTATACTAATTGAATTAAAATTACTCCTTGTTTTCTTGAAAACAGATTTTGTAATTTTGCTAAATTATAATTTGCTCTACGTTTATTAAATAAATCAGAAATTCAAAATGAAAAAATTCAACTTAGTTTTTATGATAGGAGAAAATGCATGGTATATGTAACTTCAATTCTTAAAAATTATTATATTGTTACACCACTCTCCTTGGGGAGAGGGGTTGGGGTGAGGGCTTAATTTTCAGCTGCATATAATTTTTTTTTATAATTCAAAACAGTTTCTTAACAATTCAAAATAGTTTCTAAATTATCTGAAATTCACCCATTTAATAAAATCACAAAAAAAAATGTTTTCAACAAATAAAAATTAGCATATGCAATTAAATATGTTTAATAACACTAAATTTATTAATACATTATTTTGGTTTTTAAATAAAAAACATTATAAATTTGCTGAAAAATAATAATCCATCATTTAAAGTCGTTATTTGATTGACTCTTTGTATAATAAAGTATATTTTTTATAAAGGATGAGTGACCAGAAAATTGAGAGCCAGAATTTAGCAGGCATATATAAAATCCAGATGACAGATGCTGATTTCAACAGATTAAGCATCTTTATTAACAGAGAGCTGGGAATAAAAATGCCTAAAGAAAAGAAAATTATGTTGCAAAGTCGCTTACAAAAGAGGCTTAATGAATTTTCATTCAATACTTTCAGAGAGTACATCGATTATGTTTTCAGTAATGCCGGCAAACAAACCGAATTACTTAAAATGATTGATCTTGTAACAACAAATAAAACAGATTTTTTCAGAGAACCGGTACATTTTGAGTTCTTATATGAAAAAGTCATTCCTGAAATTCTGAATAATATTAACAGCAGACAACCTGTTAAAATCTGGAGCGCAGGTTGTTCAAGCGGCGAAGAACCATACACTATTGCTATTGTATTATCAGAATTTATTGAAAATGTTCAGTATTTTGATTATTCTATTTTCGGAACGGATCTGTCATTCAGGATTCTGGATAAAGCATTAAATGCAATTTATACCGATGACAGGATTGCTAATATTCCGATGAGTATAAAGAAAAAATACTTTCTCAAAAGCAAGGATAATCAAAATAAAACGGTTAGAGTTATTCCCGAATTACGATCTAAATTGTCCTTGCAAAGATTAAACTTTATGGATTATTCTTACGACGTTCCCGGAGATTATGATATTATATTCTGCAGAAACGTTCTTATATATTTTGACAGAGATACACAGGAAAAGGTTATCAACAGGTTATGCTACAAACTAAAAAATAACGGATATTTTTTCCTCGGACATTCTGAATCTATTACAGGTTTGAATGTCCCTTTAAAACAAGTTAAACCAACTATTTTCAAAAAAATATCCTATGAATAACGAATTACCTGTACATTATTTATATCCTTCATGTTTCTTTGTATCAAAGACGCCATATCTTATACATACTATTCTTGGTTCATGTGTTGCAATATGTTTGTATGATCCAATACTAAAAATCGGAGGAATGAACCATTATATGTTACCTCTGTGGAAAGGAAGCGGCGATGCAACACCTAAATACGGAGATATTGCTATTGATCGACTACTAAACAAAATGCTGTCAATGGGATCCGTCCAAAATTCTCTTGTCGCAAAAGTTTTTGGAGGAGGAGAAGTTATTACAACTTCCTCAAGTCAATTTAATGTCGGTGAACAAAATGTAAATGTTGCATATGAATTACTCAAAAATGAAAAAATAAATATTGTAGCAAGCAGCGTCGGTGGTAAATTCGGAAGAAGAATTCAATTTAATACAAGTAATGGGACAGTTTTACATAAAATAATTGAAAAACAAGATATTATGCTTAATTAGGGGGTTGTTATGGTTATGAAAGATAAAATCAGAGTATTAATAGTTGATGATTCAGCTGTTGTAAGACAAACACTTAAAGCTCTGCTCGAATCAGACAAAAATATTGAAGTTATGGGTACTGCGGAAGACCCATACATGGCTGTTAAAAAAATTCAGATTGAAACACCGGATGTAATTACTCTTGACATTGAAATGCCAAGAATGGATGGACTTACTTTTCTGAAAAAAATTATGAGCCAACATCCAATCCCTGTAGTTATTGTTTCAAGTCTTACGACACATGGCGCTGAAACTTCATTATTAGCTCTTGAATATGGCGCTGTTGAAATTTTCTGTAAACCTCAGATTAATACTAAAAAATTTCTTGAAGAATCCAAAGTTAAAATATGCGATATTGTCAAAGCTGCATCTGTTGCCAGATTAAAAATCAGAAATAATTTCCCTAATTTAGAGAAAACCATTGAACCTAAATTATCTGCTGATGCCGTAATTCCTAAAGCAAAATCTTTAAGCATGTTAAAGACAACCGAATCTGTTGTAGCTGTCGGAGCATCAACAGGTGGAACAGAAGCATTAAGAGTTTTTCTGGAAGCTTTGCCGGCAGATTCGCCGGGAATAGTCATAGTACAGCATATGCCGGAACATTTTACTAAATCCTTTGCCGAAAGGCTTGACAGCTTGTGTAAAGTAACTGTCAAAGAAGCTGAAAATAATGATACTGTTTTAAGAGGTAGAGCTCTTATTGCTCCTGGAAATAAACATATGTTACTCAAAAGAAGTGGTGCCAGATATTATGTCGAGGTAACTGACGGTCCTTTGGTTAATCGTCATCGACCTTCTGTTGACGTACTGTTCCGTTCAACAGCAAGATATGCAGGAAGAAATGCTGTCGGAATTATTATGACAGGTATGGGTGATGACGGTGCAAAAGGATTACTCGAAATGAAAGAAGCAGGAGCTGCAACTATTGCTCAGGATGAATCTTCATGTGTTGTTTTTGGTATGCCAAGAGAAGCTATAAAACTTGGCGCTGCCGACAAGATTGTTCCTCTTGAACATATTGCCAGCCATATTTATAAACTGTAATCTGCAAACAAAACGATTCTATTCTATCATTTAAGATACACTGGAGAATAGCAAAATAAGAGGAACAGGGAATAATCAGAAAAAAGTATCTAGATAAAGACCTAAGCCAAGATAATTTACAATCATTTGGGACTCGAGACGACTATAAGGCAAATGACCATAATAGTATTCAAGCATCATATATACAGATTTTTCTTTAAAAAATTTTAATCCCAGATTGCATTTTAATCCCGGATTGAAATTATTGTTTTCCAGTACATTTAGTTCAAAACCCATTACAGGTGTTACATTTTTTTCAGATCTATAATCAGAAATATTTGCTCCAAGCTTGAATGAAGAACGTTTTCTTATTGTTTTAGGACTTACTACATACCCTATTCCACCGAATGTATTAATGTAACCGATCTTATATAACATGGTTAATTCTAATTGTTCATAAGATGACGGATCATTAACCCAGTAACCTGAAGCATTCTTTATAGGATAAAGAAGAAGATAATCATCGCCTAAATGAGATGACTGATGAAAAAGTTTAGCCTTACCGTAAAACTTCTCATTGAATTTATGACTACAATTTATCCCTATAAGGTAATCTGAATTTATCATGCTTTTTCTCATTCCGTGCAAATAGATATTATCCTCCCATCTCCATCCGAATTGTGTAAAAGCAGCACAAGCAAGATCTATCTGTGTTTCTTTAACCTTTAAAATCCCTTTAGAAAATCCTATTGAAAATGGAATATAATAATCAAATGGGAAATCTCCTTTTTCAAGCATTTTATCAAATGATATAAATGTCATTGGGTCCTTAATATCTGTAAATATCAGCGGAAACAATCTCTGTCGTGGAAAAACTCTAATATTAGTATCCTGAGCAAAAAGTGAAAATTTAACGAATAATGTCAACAAGAAAATTATCAATAATCGTTTTATCATAAAAAAAAGAATAACATAACCTGTAATTTGATCATTTTTACACAGAGATTTACAGAGTTAAACAAAGTTACACAAAAAGTTTATATTAATTCTTTGCGCTCTTTGCATATTTTCTTTGCGCTCTTTGCGTGAAAAATTTAGGTTATAATCAGTAAAAAGATCAAGAAAATAGCGAACTTTATGAATCAGATTATTAATTCACAACATTTCTCACAATGTCAATTACAGTTCCATCAACCCATTTAACAATAGCAACAATTTTGTCACCAAAAACAGGTTTATCAGGTACTCCACAAATTTTTTCAGCTTCTTCTTTCAGTTCCTGAATTGTTTTAACAGGTAATGAAGAACCTTTCATTTTTTCTATCAGATCTTTTCTGAGAGGATTAATTGCAATACCTCTTTCAGTAACAATTACATCTATAAGTTCACCCGGTCCGCAGATAGTAGTTACTTCATCCTTAATTACAGGGATTCTGTCTCTGAATAATGGAATTGGAAGAATAGTACATTTAGAAAACAAACAATTCTGCCAGCCTCCGATACCATGGAGCAAAATGCCATCGGAATGAGTTACTACATTTGCATTGAAATTAACATCTACTTCTGTAGCGCCGAGAATAGTTACATCTACCATGGAAGCAAAATTTCCCTTACTATGATAATTATAACTTGTAAACGGACTTGTATCAACATGATTAGGATTTTCTCTCATTGATCTAACGCCTTCAAGGTCAAATGTCTGACCATCAAGAATATATTCAACCAAACCTTCTTCGAGCATCTTAACAAGATATTTATTGCTTCCTCCCCTTGCCCATCTGGATTTCATTCCTTTTTCTTTCAATATATCAGCAAAGTATATTCCGATAGAAAGTGCGGTACCTCCGGCACCTGCCTGGAATGAAAAACCATCATGAATAATACCTGTTTGTTCACAAAACTTTGCAGTCATTTCTGCAAGTAATAATCTGTCCGGGCTCTTGGTTATTTCTGTTGTTCCTGAAACAATTTTTTCGTGTATTCCAACCTGATCAACTTTTACAACATAATCTACATAATTTCCGTGAATCTGCCATGGAATACATGGAAAAGGAACAAGATTATCTGTAACAACAATAACTTTATCGGCATACTGAGAATCAGCAAGAGCAAACCCAAGTAATCCGCAGGCTGCGGGTCCGTTAACGCCATTTGCATTTCCGAAAGGATCTGCAGTCGGTGCAGCAATCACAGCAATATCTATCTTAACGTCACCATCCTGAACCGCCTGATATCTTCCCCCATGAGAACGCAAAACTCCAACACCTTTCATATTCCCACCGGAAGTAAATCTTCCAAGAGAACCGTTCATACTACCTTCAATATGATGAATTGTTCCATCCTTTAAATATTCTATTAATGCAGAATGACATTCGAAAGATGCGGATGGAAACCATACTAAATCCTTAATTCCCATTTCCGAAGCAATCTGAAAAATCTGATTAGCAACAAGATCCCCGTTTCTAAAATGATGATGAGTAGAAATTGTCATTCCATCTTTAAGACCCGCCTTGATAAGTGCATCTTTCAAAGATGGAACAGTTTTATTCCCATCTGAAGGATAATCAGCACAGGTTGCTATCATTGGAGCATATTTCCTTCCTGTTGGTTTGTATTTTCCAACTCCCATAAATGGAATTAAAGTCTTTCCGTTTACTTCTGTCGGAACCATTCTTCCTATTGCATTTTTTACTAATTCTTTACTATTCATAGAAATTAATATTACATACTTTCTTTTTATCCCGGACAGGTCAACAATTCTGTTCGGATTTTATTTAAATTACTTCGTTTCTCCAGTCTTTAGATAACTTCCCTACATTTATCGCTGTGTCAATACTTGAAAGAGCCCTTTTTACTACTGGCGGGTCTATCATTTTTGAACCTAAAGATACAACTCCAAGTCCTTTTTCTGTAGCATCATAGAAGGCAAGTACAATTTTTTTAGCTTTTTCTATTTCATCTGCATCAGGAGCATAATTTTCTTTTATCACTTTTATCTGACGTGGATGAATACAACCCATACCATCAAACCCGAGAGACTTTGATTTAAGAACATTTTGTTTTAAAGCTTCCATATCGGAAACATCAGAAAAGACAGAATCAATAGGCTGAATACCGGCAGCTCTGCATGCATTTACCACCTGGCATCTTGCAAAAAATGACTCTGTTCCTTCATTAGTTCTTTTAGCACCAAGATCTGCAGTATAATCTTCCAGACCAATTGCCATAGCAACTATATTTGGCGAAGATATTGCTATCTGATATGCATTTATAACTCCAAGAGTACTTTCTATGATAGGCATTAGCCAGAAAGAATCATTAATTTTATGTTTTTTCTTTATCAATGAAATTTTATTCTCAAGCAATTTTATCTGATCAGGATTCTCACACTTTGGGACCAGTATCAGATTTACATTATGAGGAATTATATAATCCAAATCATCCAGTCCTGCCGGAATCTGGTTAATTCTTACCATTCTTTCAGCACCATAGAAATCAACTGCCCTTAGCGCATTTCTGACAAGAAACCTTGCTTCAGCTTTTTTTGCGGGTGCCACTGAATCTTCAAGATCCAGAATAATTCCATCTGGTTTATGTATTCCTGCATTTAACATAAGGCTTGGAGAATTTCCGGGCAAGTAAAGACGGGTGAAACGATACTTTTCTTTTGTCGTTTTATATTTGCTCTCTTTTAGCATTTCAGGCAGATATTCATTGTCTCTCTCCGTTAGTTGATGTATTGCGGCTTCAATTCGGGCTGCTATAACAAAATCCAATGCACCGGTATCTTCAATAGTAATATTTGCATTTTCTATTCCGAATTGTTTGAATATTTTCTCTGTCAGGGATATAATATTTTTGCCATAAAGCACTTTTACCTTGCTTTCGAGATTGATATTTAATCCTCCTTCATTTGTCAACTGAAGTGTAACATAACAATCTGATCGAACACCTTTACCTTTATTTCCTGTTTCGGCAATATTTTTCAATGGTACCTCCTTTTATTAAATGGAATATTTATCCTCAATCATTTATATATTCCTTTTAACATATTATTTTAACTTTTTTGATTTGACAAACTTACAGGATTTTTTTTAATATGATATAAGAATTTGTTTTGATTTTATTTTTAATAACTATTTAGCATAAGTTTATAGCTTGATAAATAATTTTTTAAACACTTCCCCTGTGGGAGAAGCCAGGCAAGATCACACAATTCACCATTTACAATTCACAATCACTGTTTCTAAAATTTTATCTTAAAAAAATAATATCTAATTTTGCATAGAAATAATAGATTGCATGAAAGTTGCCATAATAAAATACAACGCTGGGAATGTTCAGTCAGTAACATTCGCATTACAAAGATTAGGAATAGAACCTGTTTTGACTGATAACCCTGAAATCTTATCAAATGCTGATAAGATAATATTCCCTGGAGTAGGTGAAGCAAGCACTGCAATGGAATATTTAAAAGAAAGAAAGCTGGATATTCTTATTCCTCAACTTAAACAGCCAGTTCTTGGAATATGCCTTGGCATGCAACTTATGTGCAGTTATTCGGAAGAGAATAATACTCCATGCCTTGATATCTTTAATCTGAAAGTTAAACGTTTTCCGGAAAATAAATCCTGTAAAGTACCTCAAATGGGGTGGAATAATATTTATGACCTGAAAGGTCAATTATATACAGGGATTGATAATAATTCCTATGTTTATTTTGTTCATAGTTATTATGCTGAACTTAGTGAATATACTATCGCAAAAACAGATTATATCCTACCATTCAGTTCTTCATTAAATAAGGATAATTTCTATGCTACTCAATTTCATCCTGAGAAAAGCAGTAAAACAGGGAATTGTATACTTAAAAATTTTTTAAATTTGTAAAAATGTTTAGTAAGAACTTTTGATAAATTGGAATATGATTATTGTAGAGGATAAGCTATTCGTTGTTGTTGCTGTACTTGTTGCAATTTTTATTGGAATAATATTCTCTCTCTTCAGACTTGAAAAAAAACTTAAAAAATTAGAAGACGAAATTAAAGCTAAATCGGACAAATGAAAAATAGGCATATAATTGCTTTAATTATTCTTGTAATAGGTCTTGGAATTATATTCAGTATGGTATTCAATTCTTCTTCATACAGTACTTTTAAAAAAGCAATTACTGATAATCAAAAAGAGATTCATATCATTGGTAAAATAGACCACTCTAAACCGGTAGAATTTATTTATCCAATATTTACATTTTATCTTATTGACTCAGAAGGAACTGAGATGAAAGTAATTTCAAAAGATGGCAAGCCACCGGATTTTGACTCTGTTGATAAGATAGGAATTATAGGTAAAGTTGATAAAGAACTATTTATTGCAAAAAAAATATTACTAAAATGTCCTTCAAAATATAAAGAATGATAAATCAAGATATAGTCGCAGGTATTGATATAGGCGGAACAAATACTGCATACGGATTAATAGACCATACTGGCAAAACTCTTTACAGTTCATCAATAAAAACCAATTCGGACGAAGGTGCTATTTCATTCTTCAAACGTCTTGCTGACGAAATAAATAAAGCTTTATCTCTAATACCTGAAAAAACAATATTGACAGGAATAGGAATCGGTGCTCCAAATGCAAACTATTATACTTCAACAATAGAAAATCCTCCAAATCTTAATTGGGGATATGTTGATGTAAAAAAAATTATGTCAGAATATTTTGATGTTCCTCTGGTTATTACAAACGATGCAAATGCAGCAGCTTTGGGAGAAATGAAATTCGGAGCTGCCAAAAATATGAAAGATTTTATTGTTATTACTCTCGGAACAGGATTAGGTAGTGGCATTGTCTCAGGAGGACAACTTATTTACGGACATGACGGTATGGCCGGTGAAATTGGTCACACAATAGTATTTTATGGCGGACGTGAATGCGGATGTGGTAGAAAAGGCTGCCTGGAAACCTATGTTTCCGCTACAGGTATTTGTCGTACTGCATTGGAATTTCTTTCAAATTACCAGGATGCCTCAGAACTAAGAAAGTTTACAAAGGAAACGCTCACTTCAAAAGATATTTTTACTGCAGCTAAAAAGGGTGATAGTATTGCTCTTCGTGCTTTTGATTTTACATGCAGAATTCTGGGCTTTAAGCTTGCTGATTCAGTAGCTCATACAAGCCCTGAAGCAATATTTCTGACCGGCGGACTTGCAAATGCAGGCGAACTCATTTTTGATTCAACCAAAAGATATATGGAAGAAAATCTTCTTTTTTCATATAAAAATAAAGTAAAATTATTGCCTTCCGGTCTGGATAATAATTATGCTGCTATTCTCGGCGCAGCAGCTTTAGTTACATCATTATAAAAAAAAGTAATACCTTCGGCAAAAAATTAATTTATTACA
>JAUZOY010000053.1 GCA_030706235.1 Bacteroidota bacterium
CATTACTCCATGTATAAGAATCACCACCTGTAGCAGTCAGAATCGTACTATTACCTATGCAAATTGTCTGATTATTACCTGCATCAGCTTTCACATATGGATTTACAGTAACAATAACCTGAGCTGTAGCAGTGCATGTTGCTTTTTTAGCAGTAACAATATATGTTGTATTAACAGAAGGCTTTGCTACAAATGACTGAGTCTTGTCCGAACTGCTCCATACAAATGAATTACCGTCAACAGCAGAAATTGTTGATGTTTGTCCTTCAGTTATAGTTCTATCTGCTCCTGCACTAGTAGTAAAAGAAGGATCAACAAATATTGTTACATTATCTGTTCCACTACATATACCTGTAGTACCTGTTACAGTATAAATTGTCGTAGAAGTCGGATTTACTGTTTTGCTTGCACCTGTTCCTAAATTATTATTCCACGAATAAGTTGTTGCTCCTGAAGCATTTATTGTCGCACTTATTCCTGAACAAATTGTCTGATCTGTTCCGGCATTAGGTATGACTGTTGAAACATTAACTATCGACCAGGCTGTTCCTGAACAGCCGTTTGAATCGTTACCTGTCACTGTATAAGTTGTATTTGTTGCAGGAGAAACTGTAATTGGATTAATGTTTTGTGCTGTTGTCCATGAATAAGTTACTGCACCTGTTGCAGTTAATATCACAGAACTCCCCTTGCATATTGATTCGTTATTAACATTTACTACAGGATTTGAATTTACCGTTACTACTGATTGTGCAGTTCCTGTACAACCGCTTGTAGTTCCTGTCACTTTATATGTTGTATTTGTTGTAAGACTAACAGTTATCGGATTAACTGTTTGAGAAGTAGACCATGAATAAGTATTTGCTCCGGATGCAGTTATGGTAGCTGAACTACCTGTACAAATTGAAGGACTATTTACAGTTACAATAGGATTAGCATTGACCGTTACAGTAGCCATAGCTGTACCTGTACAACTGCCTGATGCTCCAGTGACTTTATATGTTGTAGTTGTAGTTGGAGAAACTGTTATAGGATTTGTAGTTGCTGAATTAGTCCATGAATATGTAGTTGCTCCATTAGCAGTAAGTGTTGCACTTACACCATTACAGATAGTTGGACTATTAACGGTAACTGTCAGAGCAGAAGCGACATTAACAACAGATTGAGCAGTATTTTTGCAACTGTTAGCATCGGTACCTGTAACATAATAAGTTGAAGTTATTGTCGGGCTCACAGTAATCGGATTAACTGTTTGAGAAGTAGACCATGAATAAGCAGATCCGCCTGCGGCAGTTAATGTTGTACTTTTACCACTACATATAGCGGGACTGTTAACCGAAATAGTTGGAAGAGGATTAACAGTAACAGTAGCAGTAGTTGTTCCTGTACAACCGCTTGTAGTACCTGTTACTTTATAAGTAGTATTTGTAGTCGGATTTACAGAAATCGAGTTAACAGTTTGAGAAGTAGACCATGAATAAGTGGTAGCTCCTGATGCAGTTAAGGTAGCAGAACTACCGGTACAAATTGAAGGACTCTTTACAGTTACAGTAGGGTTAGCATTGACTGTTACAGTAGCCATAGCAGTGCCGGTACAACTGCCTGATGTCCCTGTGACTTTATATGTAGTAGTTGTAGTCGGTTTAACAGATATACTTGCGCTTGTTGGTCCTGTACTCCAACTATATTTAGTAGCTCCTGATGCAGTTATTACAGAACCTGAACCACTGCATATTGTGGATGGACTTGCTGTAGCACTAACTGCTATTGAAGAATTTACAGTAATAACAATGCTTGATGTACCGGTACATTTTCCACTTGTCCCTGTTACATAATAGGTAGTAGTAATTGTAGGAGTTACAGTAATACTTGCTCCGGAAACTCCTGTACTCCAACTATAAGAATCTGCACCATTAGCAGTAATTGTTGAATTTTTTCCTAAACAAATAGAAGTTGTATTTGCAGTAGTGGTCACATTTAAAGAAGAGGTATATTTAACGACAGTACTAGCTGTTCCGGTACAACCGCCGCTAGTTCCTTTTACAATATAAGTTGTTGTTTCAGTTGGACTAACAGTAATAGAATCATTAACAGTTCCAGTATACCAGCTATAAGAATTTGCTCCTGAACCTTTTAACACTGAACTTTCACCAGAACATAATGTACCAGGATTGGCAGTTGCTCCAACATTTATTGATGTAGCAAGATTAACGACTACACTTGCTGTACCGGTACAACCGGAATTTGTTCCTGTTACGATATATGTAGTAGTAATTTTAGGAGTAACGGGGGCATCAGAACCAATAGCCCCGGTACTCCATTCATAAGAGACAGCTCCAGAAGCTGTTAGTACAGACCCACCTCCAATACAAATTTTAGCCGGGTTTGCAATTGCACTCACATTCATTTGGATTACATTTACTTTTACGCTATCAGTTGCTGTGCATGATCCTGATGTTGCCGTTACTATGAAAGTTTTAGTCGATGTAAGATTATTTAATGTAATAGTTCCTGTCTTATCTCCATTACTCCATGTAAATGTTGAAGCACCTGAAGCTGTTAATGTAGTGCTTTCCCCATAACATACAGTCTGATCAGTACCGGCATCGGTTGTAAATGGTCCGATATTTACTACAACATTATCTACAGCAGTACACGCCAATGCAGAATTATCTGTACCTGTTACATAATAGGTTTTACTAGTTGCAGGATTTACTGTAATAGATGTTGTTTTTTCGCTGGTACTCCAGGAATAAGTATTACCACCTGATGCTGAAAGTTTTGTAGATGCACCCACACATATTGTCTGATCCGCTCCTGCTGATATATTCGGCGAGTTTACAGTAACTACTACATTATCTGCTGCTTTACAATTACCTGTATTAATCTGTACGTTATATGTAGTAGTTTGAGTAGGGTAAACAACAATAGAAGCAGTTTTAACTCCTCCAGGAATCCAACTATAAGATGAACTACCAGATCCACCTGATGCTGTTAATGTAGCAGAGCTTCCCCTACAAATTGTTTGATCTGCGCCTGCACTGAAAGCATTTGTTCTGATTATTTTAACAGGCATACTATCAGAAACATCTAAACAACCTGTTTTAGTTCCCGTAGTTTTCAAAATTAAAAGAACACTTCCTTTACTAATATCTGCATCTGAAAATTTATATACAGCATTCATTGTTGTATTATCGGGAATAAAAGTACCTGTTCCTGAAGTTGACCATATTGCGCCATTTGCTTCAGTATAATAACCATTAAGTTGAAGTGTATTATCTGTTGGTCCAAGACATACTGTTGTATCACTTTTTTGGCCATAAAGCAAAAATTTATTTGTTTCAACAGAAGCATATTTTAAATTCATTAACAAATCAGCTTTTAGTACATTTGCATACCACCATGTATTAATGGTTCTTTCATCTCCAAAATCATAGTACCATTGATGGCAACCATTTACCAAATCCTGGCAACCTGTTAAATTTTTACTTCCATAGCCAAATCTACTATCATAAATATGCGAATCATCCCAGAATAAATATGGAATTGAATCTGTTGCAGGTGGTCTAACTAATTTTACATAATAACCTGTTGAATCAGATTCAACATCATAAAGAGGTAAATTTGTAAGACCATTAAAATAATTTACATCTATAAATATTCTTGCATTAGCAGGTACAGGCTTTCCTTTCCCATTTTTTCCATTCCATGGAATACAATTTAAACCCACGTTTCTTGCTGTATCAGTTATTACCACATCCTCTGTATTGGGCTGATAACCTGATACTCCATTCAGATCAAGTAATATCTGAATAGGTCCGGTTTTATTTACCGAAAAGTTAAGACAAAAATTTCCATCACATCCGGTTAAAGTAGTAGGTGCTGTCAGCTTACCGTAAGTTCCTGACGGATATGCTATAGTGTCAGGATTATTAAAAAATATCCTATATTGAGGATAATTCTTCTGACCATTGACAGACAACCTGTCTGTAATATAATTACCTGTTTTTTGACATCCTGTTCTATTTGCAATCAGGGTAAAAACACAAGGTTTTAACTCTTTAAATTGTATTGAAGTTACTATCCCATCATCAGCATATATAAATGCTGTTCCTTCAAATGGTGTATTATAATCAGGCAGAGAGAAATCCCAACTTCGGGCCCAGAGACGTCCAGTTTGAGGTTGATTTGTTGAACTTGCTACAGTAATATCAAATAGATTAAATGAAACTGATGACTTAAATTCAATATAGTAGTCTCCTTTCATTGTAGTCGTGTATGATAATGCATTATATCCTCCGATATTAATTTGTTTTGGACCAACAAATGCTTCATCAATATTATTAATATATCCAACTTGTCCTGATGATGGAAAATAAGATTCACTTACAGCAATCGAACCATCCGGTTTTTTAATTCTATAATAATTATAACTCGAATAATAGGAATTTGTAAACCCATAATAAATAATTTCGCCAGGATTATTTATATGAATATATAATCTGTGATTCGTATCTGAATTATATGATGCTAAATTACTATATGAAGATGAACAAAAGGAAATTTGACATTTATTTTTTTTATTTCCTTTAAACTCCCTAGTTCCCTCACTTCTAACGAATGACGGACATATTATATTCAGTATAAATATCAATAAAATATAATGAAAATATCTTTTGCAAATATTGCTTATTCCTTCTTTTTTTATTTTAATAAACATGTATTAATTTTTAATGTCTTAATTAAATATAATGCCGTCAAAAGTACAAAAGTTTTACATCTTTGGTTGCATGAAGTATTAGAAATTATTTATTTAATTTTACTTATAGGATTAAACATATTGTAACACTGTCAATTATTTTTTTAAGAATTTAAGTAAAAACTACTAAATAAATTTTATACAATATTGATTTTTTAAAAAAGTATTAAAAAATAGGAACATTAACTCTTAAATAAATATTAAAAAAAAATTTTAAAATAAAAATATCAAATATTTATATCACACAGTAAGCCAGTCAATAAATAATTTTTATTAATAAATAAATCGGAAAAAATAAATTCAACAAAATCAATTTCAGAGATATTTAAAATAAGATTATTTTTGCATAATGATTTTATTTGAATTTTTTAACAAATTTACAGTTAATAATAAAATTAATAAATGTATAGAAAAGTGGGATGAAGGGATTTACAAATCATATGGGTTGGAAAAAAATAATATAATTAAGAATCATGAAAAATGGATAAATATTTTACATCCAGATGATCATAAGAATTATTATCTAAAAATACAAAGTATATTAAATGAAGATAAAGAATATAATTTAGAATTCAGAATTATCAGGCCGAATGGAAACATAAAAAATATTAAATCACAAGTATTGTATTTAAACCGGAAAGAATAGAACTTAATTCAATAATAAAAGAATCAATTTCTATTCTGAAAGAAAATGTAAAAAGAAAGAATATTATAATTAAAGTAAATATATGCTAAAATTCATAAATTTATGCAGATAAGAATATGATATACACAATAATAAGAAATCTTTTATCTAATGCAATAAAATTCACATATGAATTCGGTATAATTAATATCAGTACAAATTATTTAAATAACAAACAGATTATTACAATCGCAGATACAGGGACCGGCATTGAGAAAAATGATATTGAAAAATTATTTGATATTGGCACTAAATTTCAAAAAGATGGAACAGATAATGAAAAAGAGACAGGATTAGGCTTAAAGATATGTAAAGAATTTATTAAAAAGCACAATGGAGATATTCTTATCGAAAGTAAACCTGGAATTGGAAGTAAGTTTATAATAGTTTTACTAAAAAGAATAATTCTAATAAATAACATAAATCTGGATTTAAACATATTAAATGATTTAATTTATCCATTCTCTACTTAAAATGTTAAAACAAATAATTATAAAAAAATAAAAAATAATTTTTTTTTAGTATAAACAAATTTAATGTACTTTTGATTTCCATTAATGATTTTTAAATATCAAATTTAAGAGACTTATGGAATTTAAATGTTTGCTAAAAAAAATAGACGATAAAAAGACTTTTATATTTATTGTCTCTGTAATCATATTATTAATAGGAATTACAGGTATATCTGGTTTGATATTAAATATTCCTGTTTTAAAAAGTCTTATTCCCGGTTTACTTGCAATTCAATCTTTAATTTTTCTGAGCACAATAGTAAGCTTTATTAAATGGAATAAAAACTATCATAAAAGTTCGGAATTTAAAAGAGAACAAGCAGAAGAAGAATATAGAATAATACTGCAAACAGCAATAGACGGCTTTTACATAATTGACACAATAGAAGGACGATTTTTAGACGTAAATGATGCATTTTGTACTATTACGGGTTACTCAAAAGAAGAACTGCTTAAAATGCGTATTTCAGATTTAGAAATAAAAGAAAATCAGGAAGAAATTATAATTCACTTTCAAAAGATTATAAAGGAAGGTTGGGAAAGATTTGAAACCAGATATCGTCATAAAAATGGAAGCATATTCGATGTAACAATTAGTGCAAATTTTTGCAATATACAGGGTGGAGTATTTATTATATTCTTAAAGGATATTACTGAAAAAAAGAAGACACAGGAAATATTAAAAAAATATTCTGAAGAACTTGAGATACGTACTATGGAATTACATAAACTAAATGAATCACTTATAAAATCAGAAAAAAGCTATCGTTCATTGTTTGATAATATGCTTAATGGCTTTGCATATTGCAAAATGATTTTTGAAAATGATACTCCGGTAGATTTTATATATCTTGATGTAAATAATTCATTTGAAGAATTAACAGGGCTGAAAAATGTTACCGGTAAAAAAGTTACAGAGGTTGTTCCGGGAATAAAAGAATCAAATCCAGAATTATTTGAAATTTATGGTAATGTTTCCTTAACCGGTAAACCATACCAGTTTGAAACTTACTCATCTCAATACAGAGGATGGAGATATATTACAGTATATAGTCCTGAAAAAGGTTACTTTGCAGTAGTATTTGAAAATACAACTGAGAGAAAAAATTATGAAACCAGGTTAGAAAAATATAATAATGATTTAAAGCGGTCAAATGAAGAATTAGAAAATTTCGCCTATGTTGCTTCTCACGATCTACAGGAACCGCTAAGAATGGTTTCCAGTTTCACTCAACTTCTGGATAGAAAATATGCGGGTAGTTTGGATAATGAGGCACATGAATATATTAATTTTGCTGTTGACGGAGCTAATCGCATGCAACAATTAATAAATGACCTACTCGATTATTCACGTATAAAGACAAAGGCTAAGCCATTTGAGGCCGTAGATTGTAATATTATATTGGGCAGGGTAAGAGCATTTCTGAATCTAAAAATCACTGAAAATTCTGCTCTTATTACAAATGATGAATTACCGACAGTAATCGGAGATGAAAATCAATTAACAAGATTATTCCAAAATATTATTGAAAACGGAATAAAGTTTCGAAGGAATATTTCTCCCCTGATTCATATATCAGCTAAAGATGAAAGGGATTACTGGTTGTTTTCAATTAGTGATAACGGAATTGGAATTGATCCTGAATTTAAGAATAAAGTATTTGTAATTTTCAAGCGTCTGCATAGCAGAACCGATTACCCTGGTACAGGAATTGGACTTGCTATTTGTAAAAAAATCGTTGAGCAACATAATGGACAAATATGGTTTGAATCTGAACCAGGGAAAGGAACAACTTTCTTTTTTACAATAAAAAAATAAAATAAATAAGTTTAATCTAAAAAAGAATAAAATGCAAAAAGAACAAATAAATCCTGTATTAATACTATTGATTGAAGACAATGCCGGTGATGCCAGATTATCGATGGAAGCTATGAAAGAAAGTAAACTGAACAATCAGGTCTTTTGGGTTAAAGATGGCATTGAAGCTATGGAATATTTAAGGAAACAGGGTAAATATAAAAATGCAATCCGACCTGACCTTATTTTGCTTGATTTGAATCTTCCAGGTAAAGATGGGAAAGAGATTCTGGAAGAAATAAAAAACGATTCTGACCTAAAACGTATTCCGGTTGTTATTCTTACAATTTCAAAATCAGAAGAAGATATTTTTAAATCATACAATTTACATGCAAATTGTTATATAACCAAGCCTATAGATTTTAATGAATTCATGGATGTTGTCAAATCAATAGAAAATTTCTGGTTTACTATTGTAAGTTTACCCAATAACAAAAATTATTAATATAAAATTTGTATTTAGGAAATGAAAATTTTACTCGTTGAAGATAATCCCGGCGATGTCTGTTTAATTAAAGATTATCTTAGAGAAAGCCAGATAAAAATTCAAAGCATAAAACATGTAATTTGTCTTATGGATGCAATTGAAATATTGCAAAGAGAAATTTTCGATTTAATACTTTTAGATATTGGCTTACCGGATAGTAACGGTATTGAAACATTTCAAAAGATATTTCAGATTAATTACAATATACCAATCATAGTGCTTACAGGTCTTCATGATGAAGAAACATCGGTTAAAGCAGTTGGAATGGGTGCCCAGGATTATTTAATAAAAGGGGATATAAATTCATATATTCTTCAAAAGTCTATCAAATATGCAATTGAAAGAAAGAGAGCTGAAGAAGAATTAATAAAATCAAGAGAACTTTACCAGGGTGTGTTTGAAAATACAGGTACAGCAACAATGATAATTGATGAAGACACTATTATTTTATATGCCAATAAAGAATGTTTCTCTGTTACCGGTTATACTGAAGAACAATTAGTTGGAACAAGCTGGACAAAATATATAGCACCTGAAAATCAAAATATGATGATACAATATCATATTAAGCGCAGACATGAAGCGACTAACTTACCTAACCGTTATGAAACCAGATTGATTAATGCAAAAGGAGAAGAAAAAATTGCGATGTTAAGTGTAGGATTAATCCCTTATACAAAACAGTCTGTGGTTTCTATGCTTGATATTACTGAAAATAAAAAATTTGAAAATGAACTACAGATAAGTAAAGAAAGACTAAAGCTTGCAGCAAATATTCTTAATATTCTTAATCATTTTATAGACAAAAAAAGCACATTGCAAAATATCCTGAGTTTAATTAAAGATTTCACCGGATTTGATGCTGTAGGTATTCGTTTGAAAGATGGAGAAGATTATCCTTACTATATTATCGATGGCTTTCCGGATGAATTTGTAGAAAAAGAACGAAGTCTTTGTACATATAATAATAATGGTCACATAATTAAAGATAAAACGGGAAAGCCATTTTTAGAATGTTTATGTGGAAATATAATTTCAGGGAGGACATGTCCTGAACTTCCATTTTTCACCATTGGAGGAAGTTTCTGGACTAATAGTACAACCGATTTTATAAAAAACACAACAGAAGAAGAACTTCATACTCATATAAGAAACAGATGTATTAGTGCAGGATACGAATCTTTAGCACTTATTCCAATAAAAATCGACAAACAAACCATTGGACTGTTACAATTAAACAATAAGCGAAAAAATATGCTTTCCGCAGACCTCGTCAGTTTTTTTGAAGAGTTATGTATGAGTATTGGTATTGCACTGGCTAGAAGTGATTTTGAAAAATCTTTGATAGAAAGTGAACAAAGGTATCGTGATCTTGCCGATTCCCTCTCTCTGGGTATCTATGAAACAGATTTGGAAAAGAAAATAACTTTTGCAAATCAAACTGCATTTGACTGGTTTGGATATAAAAAAGAAGATTTATCGAATAATCTTAAAATAGACCAGTTTTTAAGCAATATTGATTTGAAACGAGCAGAAGAAAACTTTAAAAAAGTCGTTTTAACCGGTCAAACATCAAGTGGAGAATACAATGTTATTAAAAAGGATGGTAAAAGCTCGGATACAATTGTCACATGTTGTCCAATAATTAAAGATGGTCGAACAATTGGTATCAGAGGAATAATATATGATATAACTGAACATAAAAAATCTAAAGAAAAGATAAAAATATTTTCATCAGCAGTTGAAAATGCATATGATTGCTTTATTTTTACAGATTTAGATAGGAATATTACATATGTAAACAAAAATACAAATAAAGTTTTCGGTTATACTGAAGATGAATTATTAAAAATGAATTCCAGACAACTCAATGCAAACAAGGAAGCGTCTCGCATGATAAATAAGGCTATATCAAAAGAAGGGAAATGGAGCGGAGAAGTTACTTGTATTAAAAAAAACAATAAAAAATTTCCTGTATTACTTTCTCTTTCAATTGTAAATAATGAAAATGGACAGCCAATTGCAATGATGGGTGTATCAAGAGATATTACAGAAAGTAAACAATCTGAAAAATTACTCATTGAAAAAGAAGCAGCAGAGGCAGCATCACGTGCTAAAAGTGAATTTCTGGCAAACATGTCACATGAAATACGTACTCCTATGAACGCGATAATAGGATTTTCTGATTTGTTATATGCTGAGATAAAAGATGAAAAACAACGCTCACAGATTGATTCAATACGAACAAGCGGTAAAAATCTACTTGGTATAATCAACGATATACTTGATCTATCTAAGATTGAAGCAGATAAAATGAGCTTACAGTATGAACCTGTTAATCTTATAAGTATAATTAAAGATATTGAAAATATATTTATTCAAAATATTAATCAAAAAGGGTTACTATTCAAAATCGAGATAGATAAAGATTTTCCTTATGCATTAATACTCGACGAAATTCGTATCCGTCAGATTTTATTTAATTTAATCGGGAATGCAGTTAAATTTACTGAAAAAGGTCACATTATTCTTAGGATAAATAAAATAATTAAAAACAAGAATATAATTGATCTAATTGTTTCTATAGAAGATACCGGAATTGGCATTTCTAAAGATCAACAGGAATTGATCTTTGAAACTTTCGGGCAACAAAAAGGACAAAACACAAAAAAATATGGCGGAACAGGCTTAGGACTTACAATTTCCAAAAGACTGGTTGAAATGATGGGAGGCAAAATTTATGTTTATAGTGAACCCGAAAAGGGCTCTGTTTTTAAATTTGTTGTCCCTGATGTTGAAGTCTCAACTAATGAAATAGTATATACAAAAGAAAAAACTTTTGATATATCAACTTTGATATTTGAAAAGGCAAAATTATTGATTGTTGATGATGTTGAATCTAATAGAAAATTAATTACTGATATACTTGAGAATTCAAACCTCAATATATATGAAGCCCAAAATGGTCAGCAAGCTTTAGATTTGGCTATGCAGTTTTTACCTGATCTCATATTAATGGATTTGAAAATGCCTATAATGAACGGTTACGATGCAACAAAAGTTCTTAAAAACGCTGAAGCAACTAAATCAATACCTGTAATAGCAATATCAGCATCATCAAAATTAATTTTACATGATGACGAATCTAAATCAATTTTTGATGATTATCTGATGAAACCTATAAATATTACAGAATTAACAGATCTTCTGAAAAAATATCTTAAATATAATGTAAATGAACACATTCTACATAATGAAGAAAAAATTTTACCGGAAATAGAATTGTCTGGTGCTCAGAAAAGGAAATTGCCCGAATTAATATCAGAACTTGAAACAGAATATACAGAATATTACAAAGAACTTGTTCTAAACCAAAGATCAGATAAAATATTGACTTTTAGTCAAAAGCTATCTTCTCTCGGTGAAAAATACTCACTCAATATATTAATTAAATATGGTAATCAATTAGAAAGCTCATTGAAAAGTTTTGACGTAGAATTAATATTGAAAAATATCAATAAGTTTCCTGATTTGGTGAAAAGTATTAAAAATATTATTAATTATAAATCATAAAATATAAAATTAATTATGGAAAATAATGCTGAAAAACAATTTAATATTCTTGTCGTAGATGATAATCTTACAAATTTACAGGTATTAGGTGTAATTCTTAATGAGGCCGATTATTCGGTTGGTATTGCAACAAGTGGTGAGCAGGCTTTATCTATTCTTAAAAACAGCTATGATTATGATCTGGTATTACTTGATATAAATATGCCGGGAATGAATGGATATGATACTTGTATAGCAATAAAAGCTATTGATAAATTAAAGGACATGCCTGTTATTTTTTTAACAGCATACAATGACATCAATAGTATTGTTAAAGGATTTGAATCAGGTGCAATTGATTATGTAACCAAACCTTTTAATTCAAAAGAATTATTAGTAAGAGTAAATACACAATTACAATTAAAACAAAAAAATGAGCAATTAAAAGAATATTCTCTTAAACTAGAAAAATTAAATGCAACAAAAGACAAATTCTTTTCAATAATATCACATGATCTTAAAAATCCATTGTATAGTATTGTTGGCAGCGTAAAATATATTCATGAAATTCTTCAGAAATATAGGATTGATGAAATAAATGAAATGATTGAAATTATAGATCACTCAGCTAAAGAAAGTTATTCATTACTTGAAAATTTAATGGAATGGGCTAAATCTCAAACAGGAAATATTAAATTTGAACCATTGTACCTTCCATTGTTAAATATAGTAAACAGGAGTGTCGATTTAGTTAGTACACACGCTTCTCTAAAAAATATTAAAATAATTAATAATGTTTCTGATAATATTGTTGTATATGCTGATGAATATATGCTTGAATCTGTTATGAGAAATTTATTGACTAATGCTGTAAAATATTCATATAAATCTGGAATAATAAATATAAATGCTATTAAAAGAGATAATAAAGTGGAAATATCAATAGTTGATGCAGGAATTGGCATTTCAGATAATATTAAGAATAAACTTTTTAAAATTGATGCTGATAATTGTTCATTACCCGGAACCGCTGAGGAAAAAGGAACGGGATTAGGGTTAATAATTTGTGCCGAATTTATTGAAAAGCACAGAGGAAAAATATCAGTTGAAAGTGAAGAATCTAAAGGCAGCACATTTAACATTTTGTTGCCGGACAAATAAATCACTGACATTTTACAATACTGTAAGTGATCTAACATCATTTACTATTTGTAATTTAATTAAATTTAACATCTAAAATACACATTACTAGCGATTTAATTCAAAGCAACTTTTGAATTTAGTTTCATGTTTTTAACATGTTTTTCTTTGTGATCTATTTCAAATGACAGCTCCATTACTTTACTAAGCTTACCATCTTTATCAAATATAGGATTACATATTCCATTTACTATAATAGGTGTTCCGTCTTTACATATTCTTTTCATTACACCTTCATAATGTTCTCCATTATGCATTTTATCCCAGAATCTGATGTATTCTTCAGACTGACCAATGTTTTTATTGTCAAATAAGATACTGTGATGTTTTCCTACCAATTCTTCAATTTTGTATCCGGAAAGTTCACAAATAATTTTGTTTACATGCAGTATTTTACCATTAAAATCATATTCTATTACAGAGACAGCTTTGTTTATTGAATCGAATAAACCTGTAAACTCTGCATTTTTACTAGCTATTTCTTCCTGAGTTGCCATCATTTCTTCCATATTTTGCTTCAACTCTTCATCCTGAGCAATAAGTTCTTCTGTTTTATTAGTCAATTCTTTCTTTTGGATTTCAACATGTTGCAGTGTCTTTATTAATTCTTCTTCATTCCTTACCTCTTTGGTTATATCTTTCAAAAAGAATAAATATTTAACTCCATCATTTTCGTTTATTTCATTGATTGTCAAATCTGATACAAAACTACTGCCATCTTTTCTAAATGCATTTTCTCTTATTTTTTTACCTATTGTAATGCTATTTATGTCAAATGATTTGAAAATTCTTGAAATACTGCTATCTTTCAATTCATTTTCTGTATAATTCGTCAGGTTGATTAATGGTAAATTAACAGATTCAATAATAAGATTTTTCTTATTAACTAAGACTATTCCTTCAGGAGAAAGATCAAGTATTTTTATTTTATTATCTTTTTCATGTAATTCTTTCTGCTTTCTTTCAAGTTCTTCATTAGAAGCCTGCAATTCTTCCATGCTCTGACGGATTTCTTCCTCCTGAGCTTTCATTGCTTCATTATTCTTCTGAGTTTCTTCTAAAAGCATTTTTGTTTCAGTTATATCTATCATTCCTGCTAAAATTTTAAAATAATCACCATCCAAATTTTTTACAGGATATAGAGTTTCGAGCATCCAGATTATATTATTATTCTTTGCAATGAATTTTCTTTCTACTTTTTTAACCTTGCCGTTTGCAAGTTCTTCCCACATTATTCTATATCTTGATGAATTTGCTTCATC
>JAUZOY010000054.1 GCA_030706235.1 Bacteroidota bacterium
TAGATTTATCATTAAAATATCCTACGCAATAATTTTCTTTATATAATCCGGAAACTCTATTTTGAAAAAATATATTATTAATTCCCGATAATGAATATTTAAAAATTGTAAATCCATTAAAATTATAATCATCCCACCAAATACTAAATGCATTATAGGAAGCAAAATACGATACCGCATTGCCATTTATTATCTTAAAATCAGAATCAATTTTACCTGCCCTTAAAAATTGAACTATAGGAATTGAAAATAATATAAAAACCGAAATAATTAAAAACCCGGTAATTAGCTTTTTTATATTATATATTTTCCCTTTGTTGATATATACATATGAAGAAATGTAACCGGAAATCCATATAATTATTGAAAATAGGAATATTGCTTTAACACCATTAATAATAGTAAAAATAAATGCAACTAATACAGGCAAAAAGGAAATAATTTTATATGATTTAATTTTTGCATTTACGAAAAAAGTTCCACCCCAAAAAGCTCCGGAATACATAAAAGCAGCCAAAAATAATCCATATTTTGGCATATCAGCCATATCAGAATATCTTATTTCTGATATTCTGTTTGCAACAGTTATAATATCTTTAAAACTTTTAATACTTAAATCTAAATATTTTAACTGAATAATTAAAGCAAAAAAACCTGATATAGAAAAAAGTATAATTATATTTTTTAATATACCTGGTTTAATTATACAATTAATTCTATCTTCTTTAAAATCAGATTTTATTATTTCATGGCTCTTTTTTAGTTTATTATTTATTAATAATGAACCCGAAATAAAACTAAACAATAATATAAATATTGGATAAATACCATTCCAACTGAATTTCAAATTAAAATTTATAGATATAAGTATGCTGCATATAAGAAAAAACACCCAGTAAATAGCACTTATAAAAATCGGATGAAAATATTCATTCCTTATTATTTTTTTTATAAGTAAAATTACATTGATGCAAAAAATTAAAAATAAAATAAGCTCAGGCATATAAATAAATACTTTTCATTTTTATTGAAATTAATATTAATAGTAGTATTTCCGTAAGTACCATTGAAATTGAAGCTCCAATATCAAGGAAATAATATGCTAGAGTAATGCATAATATTATATTAAAAACACCTGAAATTAATACATAATTTCTAAAAAATTTTTCTAATCTTAAATTAACCATACCTAAAATTCCCCATACATTATTCAATGTACCTATAATTAATATTATAGAAATAATTCTTATATCTATAATTACACTATTATTAACAGGATTTGTAAAAATATTTGCAATCCAGTGAGTAAAAATATTAACCATCAATAACATTAAAAATAATATAGGTAAAAGGTATAATGACAATTTAAATAAAATATTAATAGAATTTTTGGAATTATTTTGAGTAAATTTTTTACTTAAAAAAGGAAATAATGCTTGAGTTACAGGTGTAATTGAATACCTTATACCTCTTACAATTTTCTCAGCAATTGCATAGAATCCTACAACATCATGTCTGTTTGTTACTACACCAAGGATAAAAGGAGTTGATGTCATATATAAACTTGTCCCAAAATTAGATATAAAAACATTTTTAGCCAGGTTGAAATACTTTTTAATGACTTCTTTTGAAGGAACAAATAATTTATATTTAATTATTCTCAAAGCTATTACAAAAGATATTATACCACCAATAATATAACCTAAAGAATTAATGAGAGCAACTAATAATATATCTGAAGATTTTTTTATAAAGAAAAATAAACAAACAGTGAATACTAGTTTGGAAATTACATTGATTATTGTAATATATTTCATTTTTTCAATTCCCTGAAATAACCACACCGGAAAAATCATTTGTCCGAATACCATTAAAAAAGTCAGTACATGAAGTTTCCAATTAACAGTAAAACTATTAAAACTAAAAATAACCAATAATAAAATTATAATACTTATAATAAAAATTATTGACTTTATAATCATAACAGAATTAAATATTTCTATAATCTTTTTTCTGTTGTATCTGTTAATTGAAATTTCTCTTGTTATGGTATATTCCATACCAAAATCAATAAATATTATAAAATATTGAATAAAATATTGTGAAAACATAACTAATCCAAAATTGTCTTTTCCCAGAACTCTTGTTAAAAATGGGAAAGCAATAAGTGGAAATAGATAATTTATAAACTGTAAAAGTGATAAAGAAAAAATATTTGAAAGTACCTGTTTTTTGTTTTTATTAAAGGAAAATTTATTTTTAATTATCAATAATATTTCTTTAATATTAAATATTTGTAATGACAATACTTTCATTCAATTATTGTGTTTCATTTATCTGAAATTCTGATTAATTTTTATATTTTATAGATAATTTATCCATAAAAATAATATAAACAATTGAAGTAACTATTCCAAGTAAAATTGTTAATACAAATAAAACCAAAGCTGAAGGGCCTTTGGGTTTAGCAGGATTTTCAGGTTCAAGAGTAATTATTACTGCATTTAAATTATTTAATTTATTGTTTATGAAATCAATTTCATTTTGAGTATTCGTAATATCTCTGTATAAATTAAAATTAATCGATAATGCCTGAGATTTGTTTGATTTTATATGCTCGCTTAGCTGAATCATTTCTTCCAATCCCTTATTTAATTTTTCTTTCTTACTAATAAGAAACTTTGATATAAAATTAATCTTGTTTCTTACTATTTGCGTTTGATTTATGTAATTAATTAAATCTTTAATAATAGCTTTTGTTGAAGATGTATCATAAACGAATAAAGAAATTTCTATTATTTCATTCTTTTTTCCATAGTTCTCATAAACTATAGTATTCATTTTCAAATCACTAAAATCATTAATAATTTTTGAATTTGAAATTGACTTTCCTACTTTTATTAAATTTTTTTGTTCATTATAATTATCAACAAATTTGTCAATAATAGCTCTAAGCACATAAGTTTCAGCAGGTGTTACATAATCATCATTATTATCGTAAATTACGAAAGGTTTTATACAAAATTTTATTTCATACATGTTTTTTCTTGCATTTCCAAAATAAATAGCTAACAATAAGAAAAAGCTAAATATTGTAATAACTGTAACCCGTTTTTCTTTTAGTAAATTCACAAAATATCTTAAATATAAAACAAAATTTGATTTTTTTATATTACTCATGATTATCTATTATTTATATTTATTTATTAGCTACTTTTTAATAGAAAATTTTGACAAAGATAATTTAAAAATATTAGTTATATAATGTAAAATCATGCATTATCAACAAAATTAAAAAAAGAATAAAAAAATGAAAAAAACACAACACCTGCTTGTGTATTCAACATTGATTCAAAAAAGAAATTTACGCCTATAATAATTATAAATGAAGTCAGTAACAATCTATTTTTATTTACTGATTTAAATAAAGGTATAATTAATATTAATAAGAGCATAATAAATCCACAAAAACCCTGAGCAATAAATGTTTCAATGTATTGATTATGTGCATTTAGTTTTTCTTTTACACCTATTTCAAAATTATTTTTTTTATATTCTTCTATAAGCCTATCTTTAATATCTCCATTTCCAACTCCAAACCAAAAATTCTTTTTAATAATTTCAAATGAATAATACCATATCATTAATCTGTCATTCGAAGTTTCAAATTTCTTTTCTTTTAGATTAATTTCAGTTGTCCGAAGCTGATTAGTTAAATTTATTATTCTTCCATTTTTATAAAAAGAATAAATTACAAACGATGATATTATTATTCCAAATGCAATGCAAATTTTTAAATTGATCTTTTTTTTAATATTATATATTAATAAGAAAATCAAAGCTAATGTTCCACTAAAAATACCTGTTTTTGAAGATAATAAATATATCATTAAAAGTGAAAATAATACTAACAACAAAAACAATACATTAATCCACTTATAATCACCAAAATATTTCTCAAATTGTAATTGACCCATAATAATCAATGCCATAGCTATATACATCGAAAAATATGATGGATGAATAAAAACAGATAAATACTCATAATACAAATTATGAAAGTTATCAAATGCTACAAATTCTTTAATTAATCCATTTATTATACAAAGGACTGAAGCAATTAAATTACCAGAAAAAAATGCAAACAAGATTTGATTATATTTATTTGTATAAATTTGATTTGAAGTAATTAAAACAATTGGAATTATTAGAAGAGAAAGTTTTACCTCAAGATCAAATAAGGATACTTTAATATTATCGGAATAAAGAAGTCCTGCAATATGATATATAAAGAAAGAAATAAAAATATAAAACAATGCAATATTGCCATGTATATTCGACAGTTTATTTTTAAAGTTTCCTTCTAACAACCAAGTGATAACCCAAAGAATGATCAATTTAGGAATAATCTTTGGAAATAAAGGCATAAAAAAAGCCAAAGCAATAGCAAAAAAGAAATTTATTTTTTCAATCTCAGGTCTATATCTTGAAATTATATTTATAATCTTCAATTTAAATTGAATAGTAATATTTTGCGTTACTCTGTTATAATAAATGAACTATAAATATTTTGAAAATAGTTCTTTTACAATATTTAATGTTTCCGGTTTTTTACAAAAAGCAAATCTGACCTGCTTAGTTTTTTTATCTGATTTTGAATAAAATGAAAATCCCGGAACAGTTGCCACTTTTGTCTTTTCAATAAGTTTACAACTAAAATCATAATCATCTGTTGGCTTAATTATATTCCACAGATCAGATACATCTGCCATAATATAATAAGCTCCCCTGGGTTTAAATGGTTTAAATCCTGTCTCATTCAAAACATTAAAGAGGAAATCCCTTGATTCTGTATATTTTAACCTAAGGTTTTTATAATAATCATCCGAGAAAAATAAAGCCTTGGATGCTGCATGTTGCAGAGGAGTGGGTGATCCTACAGTAAGAAAATCATGTATTTTCCTTATCCTTTCTGTAATTCTTGCCGGTGCAATTGCCCAACCTACTCTCCATCCTGTAACTGAATATGTTTTAGAAATAGAATTTATGGTTATTGTTCTTTCTGACATTCCATCCATAGACGCAATTGAAACATGCTTATTATCATCATATAAGATATGTTCATATATTTCATCAGTAACAGCATATACATCCCATTTCTGACATAAATCAGAAATAAATTTTAATTCTTCCT
Organism: Bacteroidota bacterium; assembly: GCA_030706235.1. Lineage (GTDB taxonomy): Bacteria > Bacteroidota > Bacteroidia > Bacteroidales > GWE2-29-8 > JAUZOY01. Next base: position 5,195 of record JAUZOY010000054.1, read on the forward strand.
TAGAAAAAACTTTTCCTGTAGGATTATTGGGGGTATTAATAATTATTGATTTAGTTTTATTATTAAATGCTTTTTCTAATTCTTCATAATCAAAATTCCATAATGGAGGATTCATGGTTACATAACGAGGAGTAGCCCCTGATAAAATTCCATCAGGACCATAATTTTCATAAAATGGTTCAAAAATGATAATTTCATCTCCCGGATTAATGATAGCTTTTAATGTTGCAATCATTGCTTCAGTTGCACCACAAGTAACAGTAATTTCTGTTTTATAATTACAACTAATATTATTGTATCTTCTTACTTTATCAGCTATTGCTTCTCTTAATTCCGGTTCACCAAAAGTAACAGGATACTGATTAAAATTATTATTGATTGCTGCAATTGCCGCAATTTTAATTTTTTCAGGACTGTCGAAATCAGGAAATCCCTGAGAAAGATTATATCCCCCCATTGAATCACTAATTCGTGTCATTTCACGAATGACAGATTCTGTAAAAGTTTCAGTAATTTTTGATAATTCTTTCATTTTCTCTATTTCCCGTAAAAACTTCTTACAACTTTTATTACATAATCGATTTCTTCATTATCTATTTCAACATTCATAGGTAATGAACAAACTTCACGACTGAGAGCTTCAGTTTCAGGGAATCCTCTGTCTACAAGTTTCAAAGCTTCATGTTTATAATAAGGTTTTCTAAATTGAGTAAGAACTTCTACTCCATTACTTTTCAGATAATCTGAAAATTCATTCCCATGTTTTGAACGTAAGGTATAATTTTGATATACATGGTCTGATCCTTCTCTGTTATAATGTGGAAGTAATAAATCAGGTATATCTGATAAGGACTGACGATATTTCTCAGCTATCCATTGTCTTCTTTTAATCCACTCAGGTAATTTTGCAAGTTTAACATCAAGAAATGCAGCCTGCAGATTATCAAGCAGACAAGTAAAACCATGACCACAATATTCTCCGGTAGCACGATCTTCTCCATTAAATCTCATTCTTCTTGCAAAAGTTGCAACATTTTCATCATTTGTTGTAATTGCTCCACCATCACCATAGCCACCAAGTATTTTAAAAGGATAGAAGCTGAAACATCCGGTCAGACCCCAGCTACCTGCTCCCTTACCATTAATACTTGAACCAAGACTCTGACATGCATCTTCAATTACTTTAAGATTATTTTTTTCTGCAATTTTCATAATTCGGGGCATATCAGCCATCCATCCACTTAAATGAACAGCCATTATAGCCTTAGTATTTTCTGTAATTGCTTCTTCAATCTTATCGACATCAATATTAAAATCAGGAGCAACATCAACCAATACAGGCGTTGCACCAACATTTACAATAGCAGAACAACTTGCAACGAAAGTATGAGCTGGAACAATAACTTCGTCACCTGCACCTATCCCAGCAGCTCTCAAAGATAATTGTAATGAATCATATCCGCTATTTAAACCAACAGCATATTTTGTACCTACAAATTTTGCAAGATTTTCCTCAAACTTTTTTAAATGGCTTCTATCAATCAATTCTCCCTTAGACATTACATCAAAATATGCAGCATCTAATTCATCCTTAATCATTAAATACAATTTTGATGGCTCAACAAATCTAACTTTATTAATCATTTACAAGTATTATTTTATTATTATTTATAAATTTTATTAAAATTTTAATATTTCTATAGCAGATTTAACTATATCAGAAGACTTTATATAATAAACATCTTCAAGAGTAGAGCTTGCAGGTGCAGGGGTATCAGGTAATGTTAATCTCCTTAAAGGTGCTTTAAGTTTATTAAAAGCTTTCTCAGCAATAATTGCAGCAATTTCCGAAGACACTCCATTAAATCTCCAGGCACCATCTACTATCAATAACCTACCGGTTTTATTTACAGAATTAAGTATAATATCTTCATCCAGAGGTTTTATCGTTCTCAAATCTATAAATTCTGCTGATATATTATACTTTTGAAGTTCTTTAACTGCTTCTTCACATAACTTTGCAGTATATGAAAAAGATACAATTGTTAAATCATTACCACTATTTCTCACAACACCTTTACCTAAAGGTATTTTATATAGTTCTTCAGGAACATCTTCATCAAACCTGTATAGCCATCTGTCATCAATAAAAACAACCGGATTCATATCATTTATCGCACTAACAAGCATACCTTTTACATCATAAGGAGTTGAAGGAGCAATAACCTTTAATCCGGGAATATGTGTAAATAAAGCATGTAATGCCTGAGAATGCTGAGCCGCCTGTTCCCCTCCACGATTTATAATTAACCAGAATACAACCGGAACACAGGATTTTCCTCCATTCATAAAATGCCAGTTTGCAGCCTGATTTATTATGGGGTCCATTGCATATAATACAAAATCAACACGTGGATGAACGACAATTGATTTCATTCCTGTAATTGCAGAACCTACTGCAATTCCTGTCATAGCATTCTCAGAAACCGGAGTATCAATAACACGATTTTCTCCAAATCTGTCTATTAACCCTGTACAGGTATTTCCTACATACCAAGGACTTTTAACTCCCTGTCCTATAAGCATAATATTTTCATCAGTAGAAAAAAGCTGATGTAATGCCTGGTTAATTGCCAGTCCAAAATTAATTTTCATTTTCATAAAATAAATACATTTTAGAATCTTCAGCAGGTGGTTTTGGTGATTTAAGTGCTATATCAGTAAAATGATTTATTTCATTAACTATAGATTTTTTCATTTCTGAAATTTCGTATTCTGTAAATCCCCCCTCTTTGATCATTATATTTTCCATTTTTATAATAGGATCATTTAATAGCCATTCTTCTATTTCATTTTTAGGCCTTATATCTGTATGTGTACCCTGTACATTATCATCAGGGCCTACATGCCCTCTTTGTCTGTATGTTAAATATTCTATAAAATACGGACCATTCCCTTCTCTGCAATACTCTACTGCTAACTGAGCTTTTCTATATACTTCTATTACATCATTCCCGTTCACTCTTTCAGCTTTTATACCCAGGGGACCTGCTATTTCGTAAATTCTGCGGTTAGTTCTTATTTCATCTATTGGAAGATGAGTAGAGTATAAATTATTTTCACAGACAAAAATTATAGGGAGTTTTTTTAATGATGCAAAATTCATTGATTCATATAAAACACCTTCTCCTGTAGCTCCATCTCCAAAAAAGCTTACAGTAACTCTTTTATCATTTCTGATTTTAGAACTTAACGCCGCTCCCGTTGCCAGAGATATTGTACCGGCAACTATAGGTACAATTCCCATTACCCCGTTTTCAGGAGAAATAATATGCATTGAACCGCCTCTACCTCTTGAACATCCATCTTTTCGGCAATATACTTCAGCTATTAATTCCGTGATATCCCCACCTTTGGCTATGTAATGACCATGCGAACGATGATTACCAAATATATAATCTTCTTTACTCAGAGATGCACCTAAACCTGTTGCTATCGCCTCCTGTCCGGTATAAAGGTGAACCGGGCACCTTATTAAACCCTTTGCTATTGGTTCAATAAAACTTTCCTCTACATATCTAATCTTTACCATCGTAAGATATAAATTTTCCAGGATCTCTTTTGAATATATCATTTATTTCAATAATAAAATTTTATATTAAAATTGCTTTTACTGTGAGTAAGATGATTTTAATATCTGTTAAAAAAGATTTTTCATTAATATATTTAATCTGAAGTCTGATCTTCTCTGGTCTGATTAATTCAAAATAAGCCTGATCAGGATCAGGATGACCTGCTAAAATCTTTCCCTCATCCGGGTTCCAGATTGATGCATAATCTGTAATTCCGGGCTTAACCTGCAGAATAACTTTTTCCTCAGCTGTATACATGTCAGTAAATTTTTTAATTTCCGGACGAGGTCCGACTATACTCATATTACCGATAAAGACATTTATAAACTGTGGCAATTCATCAAGTTTATATTTTCTCAGAAATTTACCTACAGAAGTTATTCTCGAATCATTTAAAGCAGTTGAGGATACTCCTGTTTTATCAGCATTAACTATCATTGTTCTGAACTTAAACATATGAAATAATTTACCGTTCAAGCCGACTCTTGGTGCCATATAAAATACACTTCCGCCATCATTTAACTTTATCAGTAATGCAATTATTATTAAAAATGGTGAAAAAAGAATCAGGATAAACAAACTGAATAAAACATCAAATATTCTCTTAATCATCAGAACAATCTATTAATCATCAATACCTTATGTAGGTTTTGCTATTGTTTATTTGTTGCAAAATTATCAAAACAAAAATGCAAAATTACAAAAATTCCAATATTAACTGATATTTCTGAAATTAATCAATACTATTCTTTAACATAAAACAAATCTTATATTTAATAAAACAATATATAATCCCGCATCAAACAATTATATTTTAATAATTGACAATTATTTATATTTATAAATTTTTCCAGATTACTAAATTATATAAAACCGTTTCTACAATTTCAAATATAACCAGGAACTTTAATCCAACATTAAAACTTCCGCATTTAAATCCTATGTAAAATGCTAAAGGCCGTAATATCAATAGTAATATTCCGAACAATAAACTAAAGTTCTGTTTTCTTAAAATGATAAAGGAATTACTTGTAGGTGAACTTATAAATGTTATTAATATCATTGGTGAAAGAATAGCAGCTATTTCTCCTGCATCTTTCCATTGACTTCCAAAAACAAAAGAAAATATATCTCCTCCCCGGAAGAAAATTATTGTTAAAGGTATAACTCCTATTGCAAATAAAGTAAACCATATTTTGACCAGAAATATTTTGGGATTATGTGTTTTGTCGCTTATTATTTCAGTGAATTTCTGATAAAATGTTTGTGTAACAGCATTTCCTATAAATGCCATAGGAATACTTAATATTTTTAAAGAAAAATAATAAAAACCAGTTAGAGTACTTGAAAACCAAATCGATATAAGTAGTATTGGAATATATGAAGATAAATTATTACATAAATTAGTAGGCATGGACAATAATGGAAATTCTTTATATTCTTTCCCTAATAACTTATATTCCTTCCATTTAATTTCACTGAACAATTTATGATTTTTGTTAATTTTTCTCCACAATGAAAAGGCAGCAATAAAATCACCCAAAATCTGACCGGATATTAAACCGTATTTAGTAAAACCACTTACTCCAAAACCCAAATTTGCAACCGAGATTCCTGTATTCTTTATTATTTTATTTGATGCCATGGCTTTATATGATTTACATCTATTTAACCAATATAAAAAGCTATTCAGAATTGAAAGTGTCAGCACTGAAAAGGGAATCAGATATAACCATTGACATATATTGGTATTTTTTAATAAAATTCCAGTCTGAGTATTGAACAAAATACTAATTAACAATAAAATAAAACTAACAGCTGAAGCAGCAATGATAGATAATTCAGTCAATTTAAGTGCTTTTCTATCTTCTTCCGGAAGAACTATCGCAAATTCATAATTTCCGGTTGAAACACCACTGATAATTATCATTACAATACTCATATACAATCCCCACACAGCAAAATCATCCGGAGCATACAATCTTGTTAATAAAGGAGATATTGCTATTGGTATTAACTGTGCAATGGTAGTACCTGTAATTAAAGTTACGACATTTTTAAAAAATTCTGATTTTAATGAAAATTTAATCATTAATTGTTTTTATTTATATCATACTTTAATCAACAATATATTTAGGAATAATATTATATTAAACAATAATAAATATCATTAAAAATTAATGACTTTACACTAATTTTCCATCTAAAATTACAGTTTCTACATTATTTGATCCGAAAGAATACTGTAAGAAAGGATAAGAATTCATTTTTGTGGTAATAAATATATTCGCCTTTTTTCCAACTGCAATACTACCGTAATCCTTACTTAGATCCATAGCATAAGCTGAATTTATTGTTGAAGCATTTATTACTTCCTCAGGATTCATTCTTAACTTTATACATGCTAATGAAGAAACTAACTGCATATTCCCTGACGGTGATGACCCGGGATTAAAATCTGATGCAAGTGCAACTCCCAATCCGCTATCTATCATTTTTCTTGCAGGAGGATAAGGAAGATTCAGAAAAAATGCTGCTGTTGGTAATAGTGTAGGCATTGTGTTCTTATTTTTTAAAACTTTTATCTCCTCAACATCAATCCTCTCAAGATGATCAACCGACAAAGCATTGTTCTTTACACCTACCTGAACTCCACCACTGTTGTCAAGTTCATTTACGTGAAGCTTTGCTTTCATCCCATATTTTGCAGCCTCTTTTAATATTTTATCAGTTTCCTCAATGGTGAAAAAACCTTTATCACAAAATACATCACAATAATCTGCAAGCCCTTCACCGGCAATTTGCGGTAACATTCTATTTATTATCAAATCAATATATCCTTTTCTGTTATCTTTATATTCTAATGGCAGCGCATGAGCACCTAAAAATGTAGACTTTATTTTCAGTGGGCTGATACTTTTTAACTTCTTTATTACTCTTAACATTTTTATTTCATCTTTTACTGTCAACCCATAACCACTTTTGATTTCTACTGCTCCTGTACCATATTTTATTATCTCTTCCAGTCTTTGCTGTGATTCCTCCAATAAAACCTCGTCAGAAGTATCATGTAACTTCATTGCAGAATTTAAGATTCCACCTCCCCTCTTTGCAATCTCTTCATACGTTAAACCATTAATTTTATCAATAAATTCTCTTTCTCTGCTTCCTGAATAAATAAGATGAGTATGCGAATCGCAATAAGAAGGGAACACCATTCTGCCACTTGCATCAATCTCTTTGCTCAATACAGAATAATTTATATTCTTACTTTTCAGATCATCCATCTTTCCGAAAGAAGATATTTTTTCATCCTCAATATACAGAAAAGCATTTTTAATTGTCTGTATCTCAGACATCTTTTTACCTTCAACTCTGATTTTATAATCACTGGTTTCTACCTGAACAAGTTCTTTAATATTTTTTATCAATAATCTCATAAATACTGCTTTTTAATTCAACAAACCTACAATTTTTTTTTTACTTATGAGTTTTCCTATTAATATAAAAATAATCAAGCATATTATAAATTGATTATTAATTGTTTTTATATTAAATTTTTCTTTTAATATTTGATTAATATAGCAATCGGGTAAATAACAAAAAAATTTAAATAAAAATGCAAAAAAATTTCGGAGTTAGAAATATTTTGTAATTTTGCAAAATGGCAGGAATATATTTTCACATTCCATTTTGTAGAAAACGTTGCAGTTACTGTAATTTTTATTCTACAGCTTCCCTCACTTCAAAGGAAGCTCTTGTCGGAGCTATCAGAAAAGAAATCCTTTTACAGAGAGATTATTTAAGGCGAGAACATATTAAAACTATATATTTCGGAGGCGGAACCCCTTCCCTTCTTTCTTACGAAGAAATTTCTACCATCTTTGATGATCTTCATAAATATCATACATTCAGTGAAAATGTTGAAATAACAATTGAATGTAATCCTGAAGATATAACGAAATTTAAAATTGATGAGATCAAACGCACCCCTATCAATAGAATTAGTCTTGGTGTTCAGTCTTTCTTTGACGAAGATCTTAATTTTCTTAAAAGAACGCATACAGTTAAAAACTCTCTTAATGCAATCAAATTTTTACAGGATAAGGGATATAAAAATATTTCTATTGACCTGATATTCGGTATCCCGTCACTTAAGAATGAAAACTGGATATACAATCTCGAAACTGCATTTTATCTTCAGATACCTCATATTTCTGCTTATAGCCTCACAGTAGAAAACAAAACATTATTATATTCTCAGATCAAAAAAGGCAAAACAAAAGCTGTTGACGAAAAAAAAGTCATCGAACAGTTCGAAATGCTCATGAAAATGATGAAATTTAACAATTTTATCCATTATGAAATTTCAAATTTCTGCCTTGATGGATTTATGTCTATACATAACAGTAACTACTGGAAAAATGAAAAATATCTTGGCATAGGACCTTCTGCTCATTCATTTGACGGAATTTCCCGACAATGGAATATTGATAATAATACAAAATACATAGAATCAATCGAGCAAAACGTCATTCCTTTTTCTGTAGAAACATTATCTTCTATTGATAAATATAATGAGTATATTATGGTCTCACTGAGAACAATGTGGGGCTGTGATATTGATTATATCAAACATAATTTCGGGGAAAAATTTTCCAAATATTGTCTGAATCAGGCAAAAAACAATATCCGTGGTGGTCTTCTTATTAATTATATGAATAAACTATCACTTACCGACCGTGGTAAATTATTTGCAGACAGAGTAGCAAGCGATTTGTTTATGGTTAAATAAGCAAATTACATCCTCTTATCTGCGAATTATCCAGTCTCCCTCTTATCTGAAATTTTCCATTTGAATCCAACACACCAAGATCATCCGTAGCTATAAAGGAACAGGAGTAAATATTTGCCAGATCAATAATATTTATAATTCCTGATCTCCCATATTCTAAAATCGTAAAAGGATCATTAATATCCCGAATTAATACACTCATCCATGGCGGACATTCGTAAATGCTTTCCCCATAAGAATACGCCTGTGAAAGAAGCTCTGTCATCCCGTATTCAGAATGAATTGAATTCACTCCGAAACTTTCTTTCAAAATAGAATGCATTTCTTCCTTTATCATCTCTTTCCTTCGGCCCTTCATACCACCTGTTTCCATTATGATAATATCTTCCAATGATTTATCTCTTCCTGATTTTTTTAAAAATTCTGCAAAATCCAATAAAGCATAAGTAACACCAATAAGAAGTGTCTTCTTATTTCTACTTCTTAAATCTATGAGTTTATCAGATAGCTCATTATAATACGAATTTAAGAAAAAACCCGATTCACAGTTTTTCGAATCTTTTATAAGATGTTCAACCATATATACTAATGAAGAACCCTGCCTTTCAACATATGAAGGCAATAAAGCAATAATATTGTATTCCTCAACATTGCCATAAAAAGTTCTGAAAGCCTCAGTAAAACTTTTAATATA
>JAUZOY010000055.1 GCA_030706235.1 Bacteroidota bacterium
TGAAGAATTATCTGAAACCAATTATATAAGTTTTATCCGTAAAGATTCATCTAAAATTGCAATTAAAGAAAAAGCCAAAATTGATTTATCAGGAATTCAGATGAATTTTGATCTTGAAGTTACACCAAGTACTGAAGCACAGATTATTTTCGATAAAAAAGTTGGTGACGTTATTAAAGTTAAAGGGAATGGTAATCTTAAATTTGAAATTAACACTCTTGGAAATTTTAATATGTATGGTGACTATACTATAGAAGAAGGAGATTATCTTTTTACACTTAAGAATCTTATTAATAAAAGATTTAAAATTGAAAAAGGAGGGACTATAAAATGGAATGGCAGCCCATATGATGCTAACGTAAATATGAATGCAATTTATACTGCCAGAACATCTATTGCTGACCTCGTAATAGGTGGCGATACGGGTAAATATAAACAAATTGTTCCTGTACAGTGTATTCTTACTCTTAAAGAAAAATTACTCAAACCGGCAATTAGTTTCGATATTAAAATACCTGATGCTGACGAGAATATTCAGAGAAGTCTGAAAAATATTACCAGTTCTGAACAGGAAACAAATAATCAGGTTTTTTATCTTCTTTTAGCTAATCGATTCAAACCTATAGGAAATCAAAATAATATGTTTAATTCAGGAATAGGTGGACTTGGAACTACTTCAACTGAGCTCTTATCCAACCAATTAAACAACTGGCTTTCTCAGATAAGCACTGATTTTAATATTGGTGTTAATTATCGTACCGGAGATAAATTAAATCCGACACAGCTGGAAGTAGCTCTGTCTACGCAGTTATTTAACAACCGAGTATTAATTGATGGAAATGTTGGAATAGGAAATCAAAAAACATCAAATCTTGTAGGAGATTTTACTGTCGAATATAAATTAACTCAGGAAGGAAAATTCAGAGTTAAAGCTTTCAATAAAACCAACAACAATAACGAATATTTAAATATTAATGCAAATCAATACACTCAGGGTTTAGGTATTTCATACAGAAAAGAATTTGATTCTCTTGGAGATTTCTTCAGAAAAATAAAGAAAAATAAATAAAAAAAACCGGACAAATTTTTTAATCTATCCGGTTATTCTTTTATCTGAAAAAAAATTATTCTGATTTTTTATTCTTTTCAAAATGTTTCTGATATTTACTCATAAACTTATCAACCCTACCTGCTGTATCAACAAGCTTCATCTTACCGGTATAGAATGGATGTGAAGTATTTGAAATTTCAATTTTGATCAAAGGATATTCTTTTCCGTCCTCCATAACGATAGTGTCCTTTGTAGTAGCGGTTGATTTAGTCATAAAAGTGTAATCGTTAGACATGTCTTTAAAAACAACCGTTCTATATTCTTTTGGATGTATGTCTTTTTTCATTTCGTTTTGATATTATGTCTTTTAATTCGGGTTGCAAAATTACACATTTTTTTATAATTTTAAATATTTTTTTTAATTATCAGTAAAATTCAAAGAAATTCTGTAATTCATATTAAATTTTATCCTAAGTTAAATGTAAAATAATGAATGAAATATCGTCATAATCTTTTATAGAACTGCATGGTTACAATTTCGGATATAAAATTTAACCTCTCAGTATTGCGTCTGAAAGGTTAATAAATGAATTTTAAAATAATATATACGGTTTAATTACATTCTTTCATACTCTTTATCTATAGCATCAACATTAAGATTATACTTATATCCTTTATTATTTTCTTTTGTTATTATTGATATTTCTTCATTTTTATTAATCTTATTACTTGATAACATTTCATTTTTATATACTTTTTTTGCTTTGTTAGGATTATTTCCCATTTCACTTAGATTGAAAAATGAAATTGTTTCAAGTAATTGTTCTGCCTGACTTGCAAGTTCTTCTGAACTTGTAGCCATTTCTTCTGATGCAGCAGAATTTTGCTGAATAATCTGATTTAATTGCTGTATAGCTGTATTAACCTGATTTGCTCCTGAATTTTGTTCTATACTTGCAGAAGTGATTTCCTGAACTAAACGTGAAGTCTTTTGAATATCAGGGACAATTTCTTCGAGCAATTTTCCGGATTTTTCAGCAATTTGTACACTTGTTTTGGAAACTTCATTTATTTCATCTGCAGCTATTTGAGACCTTTCAGCTAATTTTCGTACTTCTGCAGCTACAACAGCAAAACCTTTCCCATGTTCTCCTGCTCTGGCTGCTTCTACGGCTGCATTTATTGCAAGTAAATCTGTCTTTCTGGCAATCTCTCCAATTATTGATATTTTATCAGCTATATCTTTCATTGAATTTACAGTGATTTCTACGGACTTACTGCCTTCAAGTATATCATCAGTTGCTTTTAATGCAATTTTTTCAGTTTGCTGAGCATTATCTGTATTCTGTTGAATATTCGCCGCCATTTGTTCCATTGAAGAAGATACTTCTTCTGCTGAAGAAGCCTGTTCTGAAGCTCCCTGACTCATTTGCTGTGATGTCTGACTCATTTGCAGACTTGCCGCCTGAATATTTAATGCAGCCCTGTTGAAATCATCAATTACTTTTGACATTGTTTTTACCATAATATCCATAGAATCCATCAGTTTGTAAAAATCTCCTTTAAACTTTTCTTTTGCAATTTTAGGAAATGAACCTTTACTGATTTCTTCAATGTGGGCTGATGCAATATTCAAAGGACCTATGACTGCGTCAAGTGTATCATTTATTCCCTGAACTATTTTCCGGTAATCACCCATGTGTTTTACTGCATCTGCTCTTGTTGCAAGTTTTCCTTCTACTGCTGATGCTGACAACATATTAGTATCTTCAACAAGTTGTAAAAGATTTTTTCTGATTAAATTTATACTGTTTGAGAAAATTACCTGTTTCCCTGGTAATGTTCTCATCTCTTTTGTTAAATCGCCATTTGCATATTCATTCATTATTCCGATGCCTTCTAAAATAGGTAGTGTTAACCCGTCAAATGACTCGTTTACGGCTGCCAGTAATTTTGCATATGCGCCCTGAAGTTTTTCAGGATGACATCTTGCTTCAATATCCCCTGACTTATGCTCTGTGATTACTGAATTTAAATCTTCCTGCATATTATTCAATGTTTCAATACATCGATTTAAATTGTTTTTCATAGTATTGAAATCTCCATTAAGATCATGTGTAATTTTATCCGGTATATCACCTTTACTTATCCTGTCAAAACAATCTGCGGCAACATTCAATGGATTTATTACAGCATCCATAGTATTATTGAACCCAACTATTATATCTCTGAATTCAAAATTAATTTTCTCTAAATCACCTCTTGAATTTAATTTGCCGTTTACTGCTTCATTGGCGAGCTTTTGTGTTTCATTAAGTATCGATTTTATTATTCCCTGAATATTCCCTGTTAATAATAGTTGTAGTATTATTGCTATAATTATTCCGGCTATAATTGTAAAAATCAAAACATATGAAGTTAATGAAGCTTCTGATTCGGAATCTTTATTAAATTGAATCGTAGCATTCTCATTCAATTTTTCTAATTTATTAATAGATTCATTTACTTTAAGCCATGCTTCTCTTGAATTCATTGAAATTTCAAAAATATTAGCATCCAGACTAGTTATTTTATTATCATCATTTTTAATTCCTGATTCAAGTAATCTGTCTTTTTCTCTTGATAAATCAACAACTTTCTGATTATCTTTTTTCCAATTATTATAATTATCACCAAGAACTTTCCATTCTTCAGCTTCTTCATTACTTTTTGGAAGTTGTTCAAATAATTTCCATGATGTTTCAATGGTTTGAAAAGCCTTATCTAAAAAGTCATATTGAGCTTTTCTTAAACTTTTATCACTCATTCTTCTATTAACAAGTCCTCTTTCACCAATAACGGCATCCGAAATACCATTATTTATATCAAGTAATGCTTTGGTACCGGGATACTTTACAGTTGCTATCTGATTTTGAGCAGACATTATTCTGGTTACCCCTCTGTATCCTATATATCCTATTATTCCACTGATTATTATCAGTGAGAAAAAAGATATTATCAATTTAGTTCTTATTTTAATATTATTCAACATAAAACCTCCATTTATTTATTTTTAATTATCTGTTTCATTTATCTCTAATTCTATTTTATTATTTTCAGGCGTAGTTTTTTCCCCACATTCTGAATCATAATTATCATTCTTTATCATAGTAATATCTTCCATAGAAAATACTTTATCAATATCCAGTATCATTATGAAATATTCTCCCGATTTAACCATTCCCATAATAAATTCAGTATTGTATTTGCTACCGATATCAGGTACTTCCCTAATCTCATTATCTGAAATTTCCATTACTTCATTAACTGAATCTGCAATTGCGCCAAGTACAACCTTCTTATTTTTTATCTGTAATTCCAAAACAATTATCACAGTTCTGATTGTATCTTCTGTCATTGGCATATTGAACTTCAATCTTGTATCTACGACAGGGATAACCTCACCGCGCATATTTATTACTCCTCGCATATACTTTGGTGTTTTAGGAACTTTTGTTATCGGTTGCATTTCAAGTATTTCCAATACTTTTGCTACCCCTACTGCAAAAATTTCTTCATCAAGCCTGAATGCCAGGTATGATTTTCTTATGTCTTCAGTTTTCGAACTCACTATGTCCTCCTTTCTGAATATGATATTTAAATATCATTCTATTTTTCATATTTACCTCCTTTATTTGATTGTTTATAATTTAAATTTTAATTTTTCATAATAATTATTTTCTCTTTTCTCTTTTCTCTTTCCATAATATTCAACCAGTTTATTTGTATCCATTACAAGTGCTACACTTCCATCTCCCAAAATACAGGCACTTGTTATTATTTCCTTTTTGCATTCAACTTCTCCTAATGGCTTTAATACTGCCTGGTGTTCTCCTACTATAGAATCTACTACCAACGCTATTTTCTTCCCATCATATTTTATTATTATCAGCCTATGCATTTCAGGACAATTCTTATCTATTTCAAATTCTTTCCGCAGATATATTAGTGGTATCAACTCGTCGTCTATCTTTATTCTGTTATTCACACTATTGATTATCTGATCTGTAGATGCTTCATCGCATTTATCTACAAAACTTAAAGGTAATAAGAATGGTGTTTTATCAATTTTAACCAGCAATGCATCTATGATCGACAAACTAAGTGGCAATTTTATTGTTATTGTTGTCCCTTCATTTATCTCTGATTCTACTTCTACTATCCCATTTATCTCATTTATTTTTCGCTTGACCACATCCATTCCTACCCCCCGGCCTGATACATCGGTTATTACTTCCGCTGTTGAAAATCCCGGCTGAAATATCAATTCAAGTATTTCCTTTTTACTCAGCTCGTCTTCTTTTTTAATAAGCTTTTTCTGTATCGCTTTTTCCCTGATTCTTTCCGGATCCATTCCATTACCGTCATCAATTATTTGTATATGTACCTCTGCTCCGGAATAATAGGCTTTTAACTTTATTGTACCTGTCGACTTTTTCCCTTTCGATATTCTCTCGTCACTGCTTTCTATTCCATGATCTATCGCATTTCGGAATATATGCATAAAAGGCTCTTTCAGATTTTCTATCAATCTTTTGTCAAGCTCGGTATCTGTTCCTTCTGTTTGAAACTCAATTTCTTTATTAAGCTCATTTGATAAATCTCTAACCAATCGCTTAAATTGAAATATCATTTCCTCTATCGGAACAAGACATATATTCAATGCATTATCCCTCAGTGATCTCGAAATCTTTTCTATATTTTCAGCTACTGTTGTAAGCTTTTGTATGTTGTGAAGATTGGATAATACCCCAAGTTCTGCCTGTGCTGTTACCAGTTCACTTACCAGATTCATAAGTTCGTCCAACTTCTCGGAGGATACCTTAATTGTTGACTTTGTATTTTCTCTGTTTTTCTTATTTTTTTCAGTATTAGAAAAATCCCTTTTCCCATTTAATGAAATTGCATTAATAATCTCTCTTTCAATATCTATATCTTTATTCTTTGCACTTTTTATGACTGATTCTAATTTTTCAATTATTCCATTTTTTTTGAATATATTAAAAGAACATATTTTTGAAATTTTTAATTCGCTTTTTGATTCAACGAATATAAAATGATCTTTAATTTCATTTACACTACTGTTTGTTGATAAAAAAATATGCCAGCACGTATAACATTTTGTAACATCCAATAATCTTAAATCTTCAACATAATCAATATTTTTAAAAACTTTTGACTCTCCAAACTTACTAAGATCAGATATTATAAGCAACGGATCAATCCCTTCATTTAAAATTTCAGAATGAGGTTTAAAATAGATATAGTAAGATGCATTATTATTATTATTAAATTCATTTTTAACAATTATTTTCTCCTGTATATTCTTAATATTTTCTTCAGCACCTATATTGCCTTTTATTGTTTTTATGATCTTAATTAAATCGTAATGTCTTATTTGAATTTTTTTATCTGATAATTCAGGATTTGCAAGTAAATTTCTTAAATGATCGACAGAGTCAAATGTAATATCTATCAATTCTTCAGTTATTTCTGTTTTACCTGTTCTTATATTTTCATATATATCTTCCAATCCATGTGTATACTCACCTATTTTTTCAAATCCAAACATTCCTGCAGCGCCTTTTAATGAATGCATTACCCTGAATATCTGATCAATCAGTTCATGATTATTTTTATCGTTTTCCAATTTTAATACAGCTTCTTCGAGTTTTGCAATATGTTCGGATGCTTCATCAACAAATATCTGGCTAAATTCTTCCATCATTATAATAATTTAATTCTGTTGGCAATCTTCAATTATCTTTTTAAAATTTAAATAATCAAATGGTTTAACTAACCATTCTTTTATATTTAATCCCTGGATTTCGTTAATTTTCCTTTCAATTGGATTACTTGTCAACATGATCACAGATGTATTTTTATATGAACTTTTGGTTCTTAATTCTTTGATCAGTGGAATTCCGCCCATAACAGGCATATCTACATCACTTATAATTATATCAAATTTTATAGATCCGTCAAGATATTTTAAGGCATCCAATCCATTTTCTGCTTCAGTTACCGTAAAACCTTCTTTTTTTAAAATAGTTGCAACTACAGTTCTTATGCTTCTGAAATCATCAACAACAAGTGCATTTTTCATAACTTAAATTTTATATTTAGTTTGGTATTTTATAATACTATAAATTAAAATAGTTCTATATACTTATACTTGCAAAAATACTAATAAAATTTAATATTTCATTATTATTTACGATTAAAGATATTAAAAATTAGATTAAAATTGATTATCAATGAATTTCAAGGCAACTAAAGTTGTTGATTTTAGATAAGGTTTAGGATTGAGGTTGATTTTAAGGCTACAAAAGGGGAAATTGGAGATAAGGTGAATTGGAGATAAGTTAGGCTATTAAGGCGTTTTACTAAGCTGGTTAAGAAATATTTAAATATATGAATGAATATACTCTATTATTTCATTAATATTTTCAGGATGGAACCAGGTAATTGAGGTATCTTTTCTAAACCAGGTAAGCTGCCTTTTAGCATATCTTCTTGAGTTAGTTTTTATCTTTTCTATAGCTTCTTCCAAAGAATATTTATTTTCAAAATAATCAAATAACTCTGTATAACCAACGGTTTTTAACGCATTAAGCCCAAGTAAAGAGTATAAATTTTTAGCTTCCTCAATTAATCCTGCCTCAAACATTCTGTCTACTCTTTCATTAATGATATTATAAAGAATGCTTCTTTCAATATTTAAACCTATCTTTATAATTTGAAAATCTCTTTTTTTTATTGTACTTGTTCTTAATGAAGTATAAGAATTTCCGGTTTTCATACAGACTTCTATTGCTCTGATTACTCTGTTCGGATTTGAAAGATCTACTTTATTATAATATTCAGGGTCTAATGCAAATAATCTGTCCTTTAAAAAATCCAAACCCTTTTCATTGTAATCCGATTTCAGACTATTTCTCAATGAATCATCCGGATCGGGCAATTCATCAATGCCATTACACAGAGCATTTATGTAAAGTCCTGAACCACCAACAAGAATTGCATAGTCATGATTAAGGAAAATTTCATCCAATACCCTTAAACCATCAATTTCAAATTGAGCAACATTGTAGTAGTCTTTTATAGAGAGTGAACCTATAAAATGATGTTTTACTTCATCCAGTTCACATTTTGATGGAGGCGCTGTCCCTATTTTAAGTTCACTATAAAATTGTCTTGAATCAGCAGAAAGTATTTCTGTATTGAAATACTTTGCAAGCTTTATTGAAAGACTTGTTTTTCCTACAGCGGTAGGGCCACAAATTACAATTAATTTTTTTTTAGCAGTATCAGGCAATCTTACATTTTAATTTCTTCGAAGCCTTCAGAGAATTCATTATAATCATCATAATTTTCTCCATCTTCTTCTTCATTATCTTCATCTTCAGGCAATTCATTTTCAAATTCTTCCTCTTCACCTATTGTACCCGGTACAACAGCTTTGTTACCATATTGTTTAGGCGGATCACCGGCTCTCTTTGTACATCTCGGATATGTTACATTTTCTGCTGCAGGTATTATTTTAATGATTTCGAGATAGAATGTCCATAGATTTATAAAATCATATACATATATCAGTCTCTGATGCGGATCTTCAATTACTTCATTCAGTTCCAGAGCCATTGTCATCATTTTATGTTCTTCATCCTCAGACATATCAAGTAGAGATATTTCATCGAGCTTATCCCAATTTCCATTACTAAGATAAAAAGAAGCTAACTGTGTCTTATCAAAACCTATTTCTTCAAGAATAAATTTATGTAATTCGTCAAATGTCTGATTAGCTATAATTTCTATTTCTCTGCTAAAATCATCTTGTGCTTCACTGGTAAGCCTGAATTTATAAACATGCATATTAATTTATTGTCTTATATAATTAAAAATTAACTCTCTATCCGAAATGCTATCTTGATGCGTTTCGGGACATAAAATTAGTAATTTTTTTAGAATTCAAATATAATTTATACTTTTGCAAAGTTTTTTTATTAAACGGGGTGTAGCGCAGTCTGGTAGCGTACTTGCATGGGGTGCAAGTGGTCGTGGGTTCAAATCCCGACACTCCGACAGAATTAAATTTCAGAGATAACTTAATCTATTCTATGACAAAAATATTTAAATACCTTTTATTATGTTTGTTTGTATTTACATTGACATCTAACTATGCACAACAAACAGCAAATAATCAAAATCAGCAGGTTGTATGGTATTCATTAGAACAGGCTATGCAACTTGTAAAAATTAAACCTAAGAAAATTTTTATGGATGTTTATACCGATTGGTGTGGTTGGTGCAAGAGAATGGATGCAGCTACTTTTACCAATCCGGTTATAGCAAAATATCTTAATGAAAATTACTATGCAGTAAAGCTGAATGCTGAAAGAAAAGACACTGTAATTTTTCACGGAACTCCGTTTGTAAATTTATATGCAAAAATGCCAAGGGGTGCACATCAGATTGCAAGTTTCTATCTTAACGGTTCTTTATCATACCCATCTATCGTTTTCCTTGATGAAAATCTGAATTCAATAGTTCTTATTCAGAGCTATATGGAACCTGCAGGACTTGAACCAATATTAAGTTATTTAGCTGCGCCTCAGACTGTCTCATGGGAAGAATATCAGAAAAAATTTGTAGGACAATGCAAACCTCTTACTCCTCCTGCTCCGGCTAATGCCCCTTCTGATAAATCCAAATAATGGTTTATGATTAATTGTTAATCGCTAAAATTTCGTATGGTATTTTAATAATTCATTTATTGGTGATTTTATTATTTTCCCTAAGGTTATTCCTCTTCTTTCTCCAACTTCCTTCAAAATATCTGAAAAATAATAAGCAACTGATCCCAAACAGCTTAATTTTAATTCTTTATGTTTATTGTAAAGACAGATTTGATATTTCATGTAGTCTTCAAATGCACTGTATACCAATTCGTATAAATAGCCTTCAGAGAGATTTTTATAAATAAAATTGGTAAATGTTGCCAGATATCGGTTAGGGTTTGGCTGTCTATACACAGCATCAAGAATATCGGCCTTGGTTATATTATATTCTTCTCTGAATCTTTGACAAATATATACTGGAGCAATATTTTTAAAGATATCTCTTAATAGTGTTTTTCCGAGATAACTTCCGCTGCCTTCGTCAGACATAATAAAACCCAAAGATGTTACATTATCAACTATTCTTTCACCATCAAAATAACATGAATTTGAACCGGTACCGAGAATTCCTGCTATCCCCTCTTCTCTGCCGCATAATGCTCTTGCAGCTCCAAGTAAATCGCTATTTACCTCGATTTCACTCGGTTTAAACACTTCATTTAAAGAATTACTTATAATATCACAGTTTGATTTGACAGAACATCCTGCACCATAAAAATATATAGCCGAAACATCTGTATTATCATCAAGTATATCGAAGTTTTCTTTAAGAATAGAAACTATCTGATCAGTTTTTAAAAACAAAGGATTTAAACCTACTGTGGTAATCTCATCTAACTTATTATTAAAATCAGTAATTATCCAGTTTGTCTTTGTTGAACCACTATCAGCTATAATAATCATTTATTAAATGATTTTAAATTCGTCATTCATCTCCACCTGAATTTTCCTCTTCTTCAAGATTTATACTGTTAATGTCAGCATCTTCTTCAGCTTTGGAAATAGGACATTTAAACTTCTTTGAAATTTCTACTGTCGGTTTTGGAAAACGTCCCATAGTGATTCCTAAAGATTTATCTTCATATACCTTGGTCATAAAAAGTCCATAAATTGGCAATGCTGTTCTGCATCCCTCAGCCTTTTCAGAACTCTTGAAATGTATACATCTGTCTGTCCCCCCTACCCATGCTCCACACATCATATCTTTTGACATACCCATAAACCAACCATCCGAATAATTAGTTGTTGTTCCTGTTTTTCCGCCTAATTCATTGCCCCTGAAAATATCGTATTCAAATAATGCCTGTGAAGTACCTCCTGATTCTTCTAATCCTCCCTTAAGCATATATACCATTAAAAATGATGTCTCAGGACTAAGAACTCTTTTCTTTTTCAGCTGGAAAGTATGAATAAGCTTACCTTTCCTGTCATATATCTTTGTTACAAGTAATGGCTCTACAAGCATACCGTTACTTAAAAATGTACCATAAGCATCTATCATTTCAAACAATGAAACATCATTTGAACCTAAGCCAATTGAAGGTACAGGTTTCAGTGGACTTTTAATGCCGAGTTTATGAGCATAGTCAGCAACTACTTTAGGTGAAACTATATCTGTAAGCTGAACAGTTATCGAATTTACAGAACGTGCCAATGCACGGCGTAATGTATATGTATTTCCCGTAAAGTCCCAATCGGCATTATGAGGAGACCAGGTTTTCTTTTCACCGTTTTCGACATAATTAATTGTAACCGGTTTATCCGTCATTTTATCACAAGGAGCATATCCAAATTTGTCTATGGCTGCAAGGTATACAAAAGGTTTAAATGTTGAACCGGTTTGTCTCTTTGCCTGTTTTACGTGATCATATTTAAAATACTTATAGTTTATTCCTCCTACCCAGGCTTTTATGTATCCGTTGAATGGATCAAATGCCATAAATCCTGCCTGTAGAAAATGGTTATAGTACCTTAGTGAGTCCATTGTACTTAATGTAGTGTCTTTTTCTCCCTTATATGTAAATACTTTCATCTTTTTAGGCGTATTTAATGCTTTTTCTATAGATGCACTGTTATTGTGATACCTGCGTTGAAGCATTTTGTATACAGGAAGTTTTTTAACAGAAGTTTCGATATAATCTGTTATTTCATTATTATTTTCATCAATCCATGGGTTTTCATCTCTCCAGCTACCGTTAAATCGTTTTTGAAGTTTTTCCATATGTTCCATTACAGATTCTTCTGCATATCTCTGCATTTTGGAATTTATTGTGGAGTAAATCTTTAGTCCGTCTGTATAAATATTATGTCCCGTCTTTTTACACCAGTCTTTCAAATAGTTTGCTACAGCAATTCTGAAATAGGGAGCCAATTCGACATCCCCAGGATCTTCTATATTATAATCCAGTTCAATCGGTTTGGATAAAGTAGATTTGTATGTTGCATTATTAATAAAATTATATTTTAACATTTGTGACAATACAACATTTCTTCTTTCCAATGAACTCTTCGGATTGATAATAGGACTATATTGTGTTGGTGCTTTAAGCATTCCGACCAGCAATGCAGATTGCTCAAGATTTAGTTTGGAAGGCTCAATATTAAAAAAAGTCTTCGATGCTACCCTCACACCAAATGAATTACTGCCAAAGTCCACTGTATTCATATACATTGTAAGTATTTCATCCTTATTATATGCATATTCCAGTTTGACAGCCAGAACCCACTCTTTCAATTTATAAATAACAGTTCTTACGCCCGGTACATATCCGAGTAATCCGTAGGATACTTCTTTCTTTCTTGTTTTAAAGAGATTTTTTGCCAATTGCTGTGTTATTGTACTCCCTCCTCTGTAATCTCCTTTAAAAAAATACCACAAAATAGCAAATGTTGCCTCCGGATCTACTCCTTTATGCTGATAAAAACGTACATCTTCAGTTGCAATCAAAGCATCTCGAAAACTTTTGCTGACTTCATAGGGGTTACTTACCGGAAGCCGGTTTTCAAAATAATATTTTCCAATCAGTACACTATCTGCTGTATATAATTCAGATGCCAGCTCCATTTCACTCGAACTGTCCTTTTTCAAATCAGGCGATTTGCCAAACAACCAGAAAATATTAAATTCTATTGAGAATATTAATATGAAAATAAACAGTGCAAATATGATCAGTACCTTACCGATTCTGTATAAATATCCTTTTGCACCTGCAGGATTACTTTTTTTTGATAATGAAAACAAACGGCGAATAACGTCTTTTAATTTTACCAAAAACAATCTTAATTTCAACAAAACGTTTAATCTAAATGGTTTAAAATATTGTTTATATTTTAATTATAAATTCAAAATTTTGGATTTACAATTAATATGCTTTAGCAAAAATTACTCTTTCTTTCGACGGTTTTCCTGTATAAATACATTTCCCTGATTCCTGTTTATTATTTATAGGAATACAGCGAATAGTTGCTTTTGTTTCTTCTTTAATTTTCAATTCTGTTTCTGTTGTCCCATCCCAATGAGCATATACAAATCCACCGGCATCGGAATTTATAACTTTTTTGAAATCTTCCCATGTATCAACTATATGGCTATTTTCTTCTCTGAATGCAAATGCCTTCTGATATAGATTATCCTGTATACTATCCAATAGATGCTGAATTTTATTTGCAATATCAGCTTGCTGATATACTGATTTTTCAAGGGTATCTCGTCTTGCTACTTCAATTGTTCCGTTATCCAAATCCCTTGGACCTATAGCAATTCTGACCGGAAATCCTTTGAATTCATAATTGGCAAATTTCCATCCTGGTTTCTGATTATCGTTAGCATCAAGCTTTACAGATATATTATTTGCTATCAGTTCCTTTTTTATTTGTTCAGCTCTTTCGCAAACTCTTTTGTATTCTTCATCATTCTTATATATCGGTACTATAACCACCTGATATGGGGCAAGTTTTGGCGGCAACACAAGACCTTTATCATCTGAATGTGCCATTATCAGTGCTCCCATCAGACGTGTAGAGACGCCCCATGAAGTTGCCCATACATATTCCTGTCGTCCTTCCTTATTGGTAAACACCACATCAAATGCTTTGGCAAAATTCTGCCCTAAGAAATGTGATGTTCCTGCCTGCAATGCCTTCCCATCCTGCATCATTGCTTCAATACAATAAGTATCAACAGCTCCTGCAAATCTTTCATTTTCGGTCTTAACACCTTTAATCACAGGTATTGCCATCCATTTTTCCGCAAAATCAGCATATACATTAAGCATTCGTGCTGCTTCTTCTTCAGCTTCTTTTTTTGTTGCATGTGCAGTATGACCTTCCTGCCACAAAAATTCTGTAGTCCTTAGAAACAATCGTGTCCTCATTTCCCATCTTACAACATTTGCCCATTGATTGATCAATAATGGCAAATCTCTGTAAGATTGTATCCAGTTCCTGTACGTGTCCCAAATAATCGTTTCAGAGGTTGGTCTGACTATAAGTTCTTCCTCAAGTTTTGCA
>JAUZOY010000056.1 GCA_030706235.1 Bacteroidota bacterium
AAATTGATTTTTTATCTAAGATTAATTCATCAAGTGATGGAGCCCCTTGTAAAGGCATAATATTTAACCACCAGTCCATAACTCTGTCAGACTTGGAAAAAAATCTATGACCACCTAAATCAATTCTGTTCCCTTTATAGTTTGTAGTCTTTGAAATACCCCCTATCTCATCTGACATTTCATAAATAACAGGTTTTATATCAGTTCTTGTAACTAATTCATATGCAGCTGTAAGACCTGCAGGACCAGCACCTATAATAATAGCAGTTTTAGGCATAATTTTGTTTTACATCCATTTATCTTAGATTTGTCAGGTATGAATCTTCTATCACTATTCCCAACGCTTTAGCCTTCATCGCATAATTTAAGGCTTCATTTTTATCACCCTTTTCTTTGTATATCATTGATATTTTAATATATGCAGCAGCATTATTTGGTTCAATATCTATAACTTTTTTAAAATCAATCAGAGCTTCATCAAATTTTTTGAATTCTAATTTTAATAATCCTCTATTAAGATAGCTATTTGAAATATTCGGATTTATTTGCAATGCCTTATTATAATCATGTATTGCTTTATCATAATCTTTAAGCATAGCATACATATTAGCTCTATTACTGTATATTTCAGGAGAATTTGGAGAGAGTTCCTGTGCTTTATTAAAATTATTTATAGCTTCATTCGTATTTCCTTCTATACAATTCTGAATTGCAAGATTCATATATCCTGAATAATTACCGGGAACATTTTTTACAATTACCATAAAATCATCCTTAGCCAACTTATTTTGCCCCATTTCTCTGTAAACATTGCCCCTTCTTAAATAAGAATTATAATCATTCTGTTTTATCTGAATCAGTTTGCTTAAATCCTTTAATGCAGAGTTATTATCATGTCTTTGTAAATATATATCAGCGCGGGCAGAAATTGCTTCAACATAATTCGGATTGTTTTCTATAGCTGTACAAAAATCTTTAAATGCAAGATCTGTTTGTTTTTTATCAAAATAATATACAGCTCTGTTAAAAAATGGTAATTCATTCTTTGGATATGTTTTAATCATTTCAGTCCATAAATTTTCACTGTTTTTCCAGACAAAAATATGTTTATAAGAAAGAAAACTTAGTGAAAAAACTGTAGCCAAACTCAAAGCAACTACCATAACTTTATATTTTTTATATTTCGGATTTTCAATAACTTCTCTAACGCCTTCACCTACGATGAAAAACAAACCTAATGCGGAAATATATGTATATCTTTCAGAAGCAATAACAGAACCTATAGAAATAATTTGCAGCATTTGTGCAATATTAAAAAAGAAAAACATAAAACCAAACATTACCTTTTTGCCAAGCTTTAAAGACCATATAACCAAACCTATCAAAATAACATTCAAAACAGGGGCTAATTTATAAATTGCAGGCAGTGTATTGTTTATTTTATAAGGATATGGATGAAGAACTGAAAGGTTAAACGGATAAATAAGCTTTTCTATATAAAAGAAAAAGCTATAATTTGCCATAAGAAACCTGTCAAAAGGAGTATAAACACCACTAACGTTTTTTATAAAAAGGCCAGCACCTTCGGAACGTTGAGAATATATAGCAAGTATACCGAAAATTAACGATATAACCAAAAATGGAATCTTATCCTTAAGCGATTTCAAATTTATTCTTTTATCTAACAGGTAATCAATCGCTATAATAGTAACAGAAAATGATACAGCCATAGCTTTTGACATACATGAAAGTATGAATATAAAAATTGTTATTAAATAAAGTTTTATACTCTTCTTTTTTTTATAATCGAGATAAGTTATTAAAGCTAAAATATAGAAAAAAGCATATGACACATCTTTTCTTTCAGATACCCAGGCAACTGATTCAATATGCAAAGTATGTATTCCAAATAAGACAGCAACAATTGTAGCAACATAATTATTAGAACTTAACTTCTTAAAAAATATAAAAACTAATAATGTATTTACTAAATGGAACAGAAAACTTGTAAAATGATAAATAAAAGGATTTAGCCCCATCAATTTAAAGTCTAATGCATATGTAAGCATTGCAATAGGCTGGTAATGTCCTACATAATAATTTGTAAAAATTAACTTTAAATTCTTAAAAGAAAATCCTTTTATATCAGGATTGTTAATGATATAATACTGATCATCAAGATTTGTAAAATCGAATGATAAACATGGGACGTAAGAAATAAAAGTTAATATTAAAACAGCGATAGCAAGATATATAGTATTCTTATTATTAACTTTACTTGGAATAGACGGTTTAAACGCATGATTTACAGATCCAGGTTTTGTATTTTGCTTTTTCGATATGTTTTTATTTTTCTGATTATAACTCATAAAAATCTAACTATTAAAATTCATACTTGTAAATCATTGAATTTTATATTCAAATATGTAAATATTGTTTCAATAAAATATTTTTATCAATAAAAAAAATAATATTTGCGTATCAAAGGTAGAAATAATATTTATAATACCGCATAACGAAAAAATGGAATCAATATTTGATAATAAATATTAGAGAAAGCAGTTGACAATATTTACTACTTTTGCATTTAATATACAAGGAGGGAATATTATGTCAAAAGGTAAAGAAAGCAAACCTCATATTGGAATATATGGAAGAAGAAATAAGGGTAAAAGTTCAATTATAAATATTCTTGCAGGTCAGGATATTGCAATAGTATCAGAAACTCCCGGCACAACAACTGACCCGGTGAAAAAATCAATGGAAATCGGAGGAATAGGTCCTGTAGTACTGATAGATACTGCCGGTATTGATGATACAGGTGAACTTGGAAAAAAGAGAATTGACAAGAGTATGGAAGTCATGAAAACAATTGACGCAGCTCTACTTGTCATCTCGGATAATGTTTTTGAAGAATTGGAAAAACATATTATATCTCTTTTTAATGACTATGATATTCCATATCTGATAATTCATAATAAATCAGATATTTCAGCTTTGAGCAACAATACTCGTGAACAGATAAAAAAAGAATGTGGTCAGGAAGTTATCGAATTCTGTGCCGTAAATCATTCAAATCTGACGGTAAACGGAAACCAGGCAGTAGGGAAAGTAATGTCAGGATTGAAAATATCCAATACAGAAGAAGTCGTTCAGAAACTTAAAAAGATAATTCCCGAAACAGCATACCATTCTAATTCACTTATCGGAGATCTTGTCAGTTATGGTGAAGTGGTTCTATTAATCACCCCAATTGATATAGAAGCACCTGAAGGCAGACTTATATTACCTCAGGTTCAGACGATAAGGGATACACTTGATAATGATTGCATTGCAGTTGTAGTAAAAGAAAGAGAACTCGACAACTTTTTCAGAAGAAATGAATTAAGGCCTAAACTTGCAATAACCGACAGTCAGTTGTTTCTTAAAGCAGCCGCTTCAGTACCTTCAGATATTCGTCTTACAAGCTTTAGTATTCTATTGGCAAGACAAAAAGGAGATTTTGAAAATTATATGAAAGGAACGCCAAAAATTGCTGAACTAAAAGATGGAGACAAAGTTCTGATATTTGAATCATGTACCCATCATGTTTCCTGTGATGATATTGGTAGAGTTAAGATACCGAGATGGTTGAATAATTTTACAGGGAAAAAACTGACATATGAAGTAGTATCCGGATTGAATAAAATACCCGGAGATATAAAAGATTATGCTATTGTTATTCAATGCGGAGGATGTATGCTTACAAAAAAGCAAATTATCAACAGGCTTAAACCGGCAGTAGAAGCAGGAATACCTGTAACTAATTACGGAATGGCAATTGCCTATTTACTTGGCATATATCAAAGAGCTATTGCTCCATTTGTAAAATTAAACTGTGATTCTACGGAATACCTATAGTGTTTAATGCTGAATTATGAGTTATGAGTGTAAAAATTATGATAGAAAAAAGTAATTCAACAAATTATCTCTGGGGACATAGTCGAAGGTTTAATGCATACTCAAATTATATGCAGAAAAAGTTTGGCAAAAGAATACAGAAAGTATCTCTTGATTGTGGTATGACATGTCCGAACAGAGATGGGACTATCGGAACCGGAGGTTGTCATTACTGCAATAACGACGGATTTAACCCGGCATACTGTAATTCAAACAATAGTATTTATCAGCAAATTGAGGATGGTATATTTTTTCTTTCACAAAGATACAGAGCAGATGAATATCTTGCTTACTTTCAGACTTATTCAAATACCTATGCTGAAATTTCAAGATTAGAGAAAATATATAATGATGCATTAAGTCATCCAAAAATCAGAGGATTAGTTATAGGTACCCGTCCGGATTGTATAAATGAGGATATACTCGATTTATTAGAAAAACTTGCCGAAACAAAAGAAATTTATATTGAATATGGTATTGAATCCTGTTATAATAAAACTTTGCAAAGTATCAACCGTGGACATGATTTTGAAACATCAGTCATGACAATAGAGAGAACAGCGAAGAGAAAGAATATCAATATCTGTGCTCATCTGATATTCGGTCTTCCGGGAGAAAGTAGAGAACAAATGCTTAATGAAGCTGAAATAATATCAAAATTACCTCTAAATTCTATAAAACTACATCAGCTTCAGATAATAAGGAATACCTTTTTTGAAAAATTATTTATTAAGGATCCTTCTTATTTCAATATTTTCACACTCGAAGAATACCTTGATTTTATTATTGATTTTCTTGAAAGGATAAATCCGAAATTTATCGTCGAGAGGCTATTCAGTGAAGCGCCACCACGTCATGTAATATCACACGTATGGGGTAAACTCAGAAATGATGACGTAATAAGAAGAGTAGAAAAAAGAATGACAGAAAGAGATACATGGCAGGGAAAATATTTTAGAACCTGATATGAATCTTTGTCCCTTCATTTGGTTTAGTTTTTATTTCATATGTTCCCTGAAGCTGATCGGTTAAACTTACCAACAATTGCATTCCAAGCGATTTCAGGTTATCTATATCCAGCCCTTTAGGCAATCCTATACCGTCATCACCAATAATAAGATTATATTTTCTGTTTTTATCTATATAAAATTCAACACTAATAGTACCTTTTTTTCTGTTTGCAAATGCATACTTAAGAGAATTGGTAACAATTTCATTGATAATCAGACCACATGGAATAGATTTATCCAGATCCATCATAATATTCTGGACATTTATTTTAGTATTTATTACTCTATTGCTATTGTTATATGAACTAATAAGATCATTTACAAGATCTTCTATATATTCATTAAAATTAATATCAGCAAGATTTTCAGATTGATATAATTTTTCATGAATAAGTACCATTGTTTTTACTCTATTCTTAGCATTTGTAATAACATCAATAATTTTCTCATCAGTAATATTATTCGACTGTAAATTAAGAAGCGATGAAATTATCTGCAGATTATTTTTCACTCTGTGATGAATTTCTTTAAGAAGGACTACTTTTTCTTTTAATGAGTTGTTTATCTGCTCTTTTGCCTTAATTTCTTTTGACACATCCACAGATACGGCAGTAACTCCTGATATATTATTATTTAAATCATAAACCGGAGAATACCATGTTTCATATATAGTTTTATTTATATTTATAAGAGTATGAACTTCATTACCTTCCAGTGCTTTCCTTATATTATTATGTATAGCCTGATTTGGTGTAGTTTCAAAAACATTTTTTCCTACAACCTCACCTGGTATCTGACCAATATTCTTAAGTCCCCTACCTTCGGACAATGTATAAACACCATCTTTATCAACTGAAAACAATATAAGAGGGGCATTATCAAGTAAAGTCTTCAGCCTTTGTTCACTTGTCATCAAAGCATCAGTAATCATTTGCCTTTCTTCAATTTCTTCTTTCAGTGCATTATTTATCTGAAGAAGGTCTTTAGTTCTTTCATTTACTTTTGTTTCCAGTTCATCAAAAGCTTTTTTAATTTTCTGATTTGCTTCTTTTCTTTCAGTAATATCAGTAAGAACTACAAAAATAGATGGGATTCCATTATAATTTATTACGGAAGCTCTTATTTCAACAGTTTTATAAGCGCCACTTTTAGTAAGGATATCTATTTCATATTGAGGAATATTACCACCTTTCTTCCTTTTATTAAAGTTATCTCTGGTAATATTAACATCATCCGGTTTGATAAATTCATAAATAGATTTACCAAGAGCTTCTTTATAATTCCAACCTGTAACACTCTCAAAGGCTCCATTAACATAAACGATTTTACTTTCAGTATGAACAAGGATAATATCAGGTAGCTTTGAAACGAGTAATCGGTATCTCTCTTCACTTTCAAAGAGAGTTTTTTGTACTTGTTTTCTACCGGTAATATCTTTTGCTGAAATAATAATATAGTTTTGTTCTATATCAGTATCTTTCACAATTTTAGCAGATATTTCAGAAACGAAACATATCTTACCATCCCGGATGAGATTATATTCAACATTCCTTAAGACTCCTTTTTTAAAGACGGTCTCAATGTCTTTAATAGCCCTTTTATGATCATCTACATCAATAAATTCGAGAATATTTTTTCCTATAACATCCTTTTTATTCTTAGTATTCAAAAATTCAAGAACGCTATAATTACAATCTATCATAATACCTTTTTCGTCGGAAATAAGAAATCCGTCGGGAGAAGAATCAAATAAACTTGTAATCAGGTAACTTTTTTTCTTTAGTTCATTTTCATAATTTTTTCGTTCTGTAATATTTCTTGCAGTACCAAGAGTTCCAATTACTTTATTGTTCTTTATTAATGGTGTAGTAGAAAATTCAATATCTTCATATTTCGAAGGAGCTACAAGAAATTTCATTTCGAAAATCGGAGGAGTAATACCATTTTGAATATCGTTATGAATTTTCATTCCCAATTCAAATTCATCCGGATGCAAAAACTCAAAAAAAGGTTTACCAATAGAATCTTTTATTTTCCATTCTGTCATTACCTCAAATGCTGGATTTAATGATGTAATAAAACCATCTGACGACACAGTGTATATAACATCCCTTGATACATCAAAAATCAATTTATAGAGGTACGGGTCCCCTTTTATTTCTTTCATATTATTATTATATGTTTTATTCCCTACAGTTTATAATATATCCCTCCAAAGGGGAATTTCAGTCTACAAACATACATTATTTTTCTGATTCAGTAATTCTGAATTTTATTGTTTGCAAAAAAATCTATCCCTCTGATTATCAGCAAATCATTAAACTAAGACTTTCAACAGAAATTTTTTAATATACACAGAATAAATCAATCATTAAGATTATTGGGAATTTTAAATTTATAATTGTCATACAACTAAATACGTGAATATCTGTATGATTAATAAAAGATGAAGAAAGAATGACGAGATTTAAGATATGTTACTTCATTATAATCAAATAAAATCCAAACAGTTTTTGGAAATTAATTCTTAATATTGTAAAAATTTTATTCCGAACAAAACAGAGAATAATAGAATAAAGATTATTACAAGCAATCACTGTTATATACTTTGCACCATGAACTTAAAAAAATATTTAATAATTTCATTTTTAATCATCAGCTATAGTGCAATGGCTCAGAACAGAAACGAGATACTACATAAAATCCAGGGTTGCTGGCAGGGTTTCGCCATGAATGATAAATATACAATTCTAATTAAAAATGATTCGATCAGCGTAAATGAAAATAGATATAAAATTGAAAAAAGAAAAATGAAATTACAGTTTTACGACAAAGAATATATGAGTATTGTTTTAGTTCATGATTCTGTATTAGAGATATTTCCTGAAAAAAAATTTCAGACAGAAGGAAAAGATATTTTTGATATTGAATTTAAAAAGTGTTTGAAAAAAGAATAATATCCAATAAATGAGAGAATACAAGTAAAAAAATATTTCATCTCATTTCATTTATTTTTTTTAATTTTGCCTCGGTTTTATGAGAAAGTAATGTTTTAATTACAGACAATTTAAGTTGTATTAAATAATTAATCATTGTAATCTTACTCTGCGGGAATAGCTCAGTTGGTAGAGCATCAGCTTCCCAAGCTGAGGGTCGCGGGTCCGAATCCCGTTTTCCGCTCAAAAAAAAATTTAGAATGTCTGATTCCCAGGAAAGATTTAATCTTAGAAGGCTTAAAACCTCATATTTAACTACTATTATTAGTATTTCTCTTGTCCTTTTTATGTTGGGCTTGTTAAGTTT
Organism: Bacteroidota bacterium; assembly: GCA_030706235.1. Lineage (GTDB taxonomy): Bacteria > Bacteroidota > Bacteroidia > Bacteroidales > GWE2-29-8 > JAUZOY01. The sequence continues at coordinate 8,253 of JAUZOY010000056.1, forward strand.
ATTAATCCTTCATGCAAGAAAACTCTCAGATTATGTTAAGGGGAACATTGGTTTTTCAGTTATTTTAAAAGAAAATGCAAAAGAAGTTGAAATAAAAGAGCTACAAAAGAAACTTGATGCTTCTGATTTTGTTAAATCAACAAACTACATTAATAAAGATGAAGCAGCACGAATTCTCCAGAAAGATTTGGGTGAAGAATTTTTGAATTTTCTTGGCTATAATCCACTATCAGCATCACTTGATATTCACCTGAATCCTAATTATGCCAATAATGATAGCCTTAGCATAATTGAACAAAGACTTATGAAAAAAACGATTGTTAAAGAAGTTGTATACCAAAAAAACATAGTAACTATTGTCAATGAAAACATTCGTAAAATCAGCATTATCATATTGTTTTTCAGTTCTCTGTTAATGATTATTGCTATTGCTTTAATAAATAATACTATAAGATTATCAGTATATTCAAAAAGATTTCTTATTAAAAGCATGCAATTGGTTGGAGCTACCCAAGGATTTATTCGTAAACCATTTGTTTTTAAAGGTATAATGCAGGGGATTTACGGCGCTCTTATTTCAATAATCCTTTTAATGGGATTGATTTATATTGCATCTAAAGAAATCCCGGAACTCTTTGTATTGAAAGATATCAGAATATTATTAATTATATTTTCCATTGTAATAGTTCTTGGAATTATTCTTTCATGGATTTCCACATTTTTTGCAGTCAGAAAATATCTTAAAATCAAAACAGATTACTTATATTATTAATCTTTAACTTTCAACTAAATAAAAATGACTACAGTAAAAAAAACAACTCCGTCACATATAAAAGATAAAAGCCAGGTTCAGACTAAAGAATATTTTCTATTCGATAAAAGTAATTATAAGATTATGATAATAGGGTTAGTTACAACCGTTTTAGGATATATATTGATGGTAGGAGGTGGTTCTGAAGATCCTAATGTTTTTAATCCTGCAATTTTTGACTTCCAGAGACTTACCTTATCTCCTATTCTGATTATGGCAGGAATGATAATTCAAATCTTTGCTATAATGTATAAACGCAAAGAAAAAGGAACAGAAACAGAATAAAAATTCTGATTTTTTTTAAATTCAGAATTTAATTATCAATTTTCAATTAGATTACATGTCTACATTACAAGCTATTATTTTAGCTATTATTCAGGGTATAACTGAATTTTTGCCAATATCTTCAACGGGTCACATGATTTTCGGTGAATCATTAATGAAAATAAGTAATCCATCTTTTGCAAGAACATATATTGTTAATATTCACTTCGGTACTGTATTAGCTGTACTAACTGTATATTTACAAAGATTTTTCAAATCCTTTGATTTTTATTTTAAGCTTTTTGTTGGTTTTTTGCCAGCAATGGTTATAGGCCTACTTCTCAATAACTTTATTGATCATTATCTGACTAACGTTATTGTAGTAGCAGTATCTCTGTTTATTGGAGGAATTATTTTGATATTTGTTGATAAATGGTTTAAAGGAGCCGAATCTACAGAAGTACAGGAAATAACATACCTTAGTGCACTTAAAATCGGATTTTACCAGGTAATAGCTATGATACCCGGGATATCAAGATCTGCTGCAACAATAATAGGTGGCATGACACAGAAGTTAAATCGTAAGAACGCAGCTGAATTTTCATTCTTTCTTGCAGTTCCAACTGTTTTGGCTGCTTCCGGTTATAAACTTCTTAAAAGTTATAAGGAAATTCAAAGTTCAGATTTAACTAATCTCATTCTGGGCAATATAATTGCTTATATAGTTGCTATTCTGATTATAAGAACTTTCATTAGCTACATTTCCAAACATGGTTTTAAATTATTCGGATATTACAGAATCATACTTGGAATAATTATTATAGTACTTTTTATTACCGGAGTCTTAAACAACAGCATGTTACTTGACTAATTATGCCAATTACAGGTAGAAATTATGATGAAGGGGAAATCTTGTTTATTGATAAGCCCTATAAATGGACCAGTTTTGATATTGTCAATAAGGTTAAAAAGAAATTAAAACATGTATACGAAAAAAATATCAAAGTTGGACATGCCGGCACACTCGACCCACTTGCAAGTGGATTGATGATTATATGTACAGGAAAATTCACAAAAAGAATTGAAGAATTCCAAGGTTTAGTAAAAGAATACACAGGAGAATTTTATATAGGAGCAACAACGCCTTCTTATGATTTGGAAACGATAGCAGACATAGATAATAATTATGAAGTAGGCCACATCACTGAAGATCTGGTAAAAAGTACTGCCTTAAAATTCAAAGGTAGTTTTGAACAGATTCCTCCGACATTTTCAGCCAAGAAAATTGATGGAAAAAGAGCATATAAAATGGCACGAAAAGGTGAAGATGTTATAATGCGCTCTAATGCTGTAACTATAAATGAATTTTTTATTCTGAGACAGGAACTCCCAATTGTTGAATTTAAAATTTCGTGTAGTAAGGGAACATATATCAGATCCATTGCAAGAGATTTTGGGAAAGAACTTAATAGCGGAGCTTACCTGAATTCACTAAGAAGAACAAAAATTGGTGATTATCATATCAATGACGCTATGACTATCGAAGATTTTTGTATGAGTTTTGAAGAATAAGATTATACTTCTTCTTTTCCAAATTCAATAAATTATAATACAACATTCCACTGAAAAATCGCTCAATAAAAATAAGTTCCAGTATTAAAAGAGTTTATAACTTTTAAAGCTATTATTGATATTAAATTTAATAATGCAATCAGGAATCAATTTCTTTTTATAAATTTGCATTACAAAACAAAACCGTCATAAAAAGAATATAAGTAAATGAAAATCACATATTATGGACATTCATGTTTCTCTGTAGAAATAAAAGATAAAAATTTGCTTTTTGATCCATTTATTACCCCAAATCAATTAGCCTCAAAAATTGATATTAATAAAATCAAAGCAGATTATATCCTTATATCTCACGGACACACGGATCACATATACGATACACTTGAAATAGGAAAAAACACAGATGCTAAAATAATATCAAATTATGAAATAGTTAACTGGTTATTAGACAAGGGAATTAAGAACACTCATCCTATGAATATAGGGGGCAAATATAATCTTGAATTTGGCACAATCAAATATGTAAATGCAATACATTCAAGTAGTATGCCTGATGGTAGTTACGGAGGTAATCCAGGAGGCTTTGTAGTTCAGTCAGACGAAGGCAATTTTTATTATACTGGAGATACAGGGCTCACATATGATATGAAACTTATAGGTGAATATATAAATCTTGATTTTGCCGTTATGCCTATTGGAAATAATTATACAATGGGAGTTGATAATGCAATTATTGCATCGGATTATATTAATTGTTCCAGAATAATCGGAGTTCATTATAATACATTTCCTATAATTACAATTGATAAACAGGAAGCAACAGAAAAATTTAAATTGGCAGGTAAAGAGTTAATTCTATTAGATATAGAAGAGACTCGAAATATATAAGAATCGAATTATGACAAAGATTATATCTATAGCTAATCAAAAGGGAGGAGTTGGAAAAACAACTACAGCAATTAATCTTGCTGCAGGTTTAGCTGTTCTTGATCATAAGACATTACTTGTGGATGCAGATCCTCAGGCTAATGCTACATCAGGAGTTGGTTTTGATCCTAAGAATATTAAAACAAGTGTTTATGAATGTATAATTGATGATCTGAACCCTAAAGATATTATACTAAATACCAATACGCCTAATCTTGATTTACTTCCGGCTCATATAGACCTTGTCGGAGCAGAGATAGAAATGATAAATCTTCCCAATAGGGAAAAAATGATGCGTCATGTACTGGATAAAGTAAGAAACGAATACGATTTCATCATAATAGATTGCTCTCCGTCGTTGGGATTAATAACAATTAATGCATTGACAGCATCTGATTCAGTAATAGTACCGGTTCAATGTGAATATTTTGCATTGGAAGGACTTGGAAAATTATTAAATACCATAAAAATAGTCCAGACCAGATTAAACCAGACACTTGATATTGAAGGTATTTTGTTAACAATGTATGATATTCGTTTAAGATTATCCAATCAGGTTGTTGATGAAGTAAAAACTCATTTTCAGCAAATGGTATTCGATACAATAATACAGAGAAATACAAAACTTGGAGAAGCTCCAAGTTTTGGAGAAACAATAATTATGCATGATGCATCATGCAAAGGAGCTATAAACTACCTGAATCTTGCAAGAGAGATACTTCAGAAAAACGGTTATACAAAGATGCATCATTCAAAAATAGAACAATAGAATTTTCAATTTAATAATACCCGGAATAATGATTCAGAAAAAAAATTCTTTAGGAAGAGGGTTAAATGCTATACTTGGCGATCCCGAAACAGATATTATGTCGAGAGATCCTGGAATCAGTACAATAGGACAAAGTACAAAGATAGATATAACACAGATAGAACCAAATCCTTTTCAACCTAGAAAAAATTTTGACGAAGAAGCTCTTTTGGAACTATCAAAATCAATTGCTGCACAGGGTGTAATCCAGGCAATAACTGTAAGAAAACTTAATCAACATAAATATCAGATAGTTTCAGGTGAAAGAAGATTCAGAGCATCCCAATTAGCCGGACTGACTGAGATCCCTGTAACTATAATTGTTGCCAGTGACAAGGAAATGCTTGAAAAAGCATTAGTTGAAAATATTCAAAGAGAAGACCTAAATGCTGTTGAAGTAGCCGAAAGTTACCAGAGACTAATTGATGAATGTAAATATACCCATGAAGCGTTAAGTGAAAAAGTAGGTAAAAGCAGAACAGTTATTACCAATTTTCTCCGACTTCTAAAATTACCTATAGAAATACAACAGGGAATTATTGAGAATAAAATTTCTACAGGTCACGCAAGAGCATTGATCAGTTTAAATGATTATAATGCTCAGATTAAACTTTATAATGATATTATTCAGAATAATCTTAATGTAAGAAGTGTTGAAGATTCAGTAAGAGAATTAAATCAAAAAAAAGACAAACCGGAAAAAGTTATCATTAAAAAGGAAGTTAGCTTAAAACAACAACAAATAAGAGATGACATTTCTTCCCGTTTAGGAAGAAATGTTACAATTAAAAAAAATAATGATGGAAATGGCAATATTCTTATTCCATTTAATTCCGATGAAGATTTAGAAAGTATATTAGAATTACTTAACTGATTACTGAGTTTAAATCCTGAACCAGAATATTAAGAATAAAAATATAGCGAATATTGATTTCTATTTGATTGGGATAATGCATGTCCATAAATAAAAAATGATGAAAATTTGCAAATATCTGTTATTTATTATTACAATTATTGGAATCTCAATCACTTTCCTAAGTCCTAATATTGCATTCTCACAAAATTCTCATGTAAATATAAATAAAGATACTATCACCACTTCAAAGCAAATTGATACAACATTACTGAACAGACATTCTCCGACAAAAGCAACAATAATGTCTGCAATAGTTCCCGGATTAGGTCAGGCATACAATAAAAAATACTGGAAAATACCGGTAATCTATACTGGATTTGCTATTCTCGGATATTTTATCTCAACAAATCACAATCAATATTCGCATTACAAAACATTGTATTACAACGCAATGGACACTGTAAAAGATATAAACAAATATACGGTTACTCAGGACATTACAAACCTTATAACTTTAAAAAATTACTATAGAAGAAATTTTGAATTATCATGTATAGTTACGGGTGTATTGTATATGCTTAATATTCTGGATGCTGCTGTTGATGCCAACCTTTATGATTTTGATGTAAGTGATAATCTTGCATTGAATATTAAGCCAATTAATAATATTTATCCAAACAACACCTATTTAGGGTTATCATTAACATTTAAAAT
>JAUZOY010000057.1 GCA_030706235.1 Bacteroidota bacterium
CATTTATTATGATAATGAATGTACTCAAGGAATTAATCTTATAGGTACCAAAAAAAATTATAGGGGAAATAATATATCCATGATATTTCAGGAACCTATGACCAGCCTGAATCCTTCAAAAAAATGTGGTGAACAGGTTGCTGAGGCAATAATACAACATAAGAAATGTAGCAGGACAGAAGCAAATCTTTTGACTGTGAAATTATTGGAAAAGGTAAAGTTGCCTAATCCGGAAAAGGCTTTTAATGCTTATCCTCATGAATTATCAGGAGGCCAGAAGCAGAGGATTATGACTGCAATGGCATTGTCATGCAATCCGGCAGTGTTAATTGCAGATGAACCAACAACTGCACTTGATGTGACTGTACAGAAAAGTATTTTAGAATTGTTGAAAGATTTACAGAAGGAATTTGGAATGGGTATAATTTTTATATCTCATGATCTTGATGTAATATCTGAAATTGCAGATAAAGTACTGGTTATGTATAAAGGTAAAATCGTTGAAGAAAATAGTATTGATATTATTTTCAGTAATGCAAAACACCCTTATACCAGAGGACTTTTAGCATGTAAACCATCTGCCGGAGTAAGGTTGAAAAAATTGCCTACAATAAATGAGTTTATTACATTAGAAAATGATAATAAAAATGATTTGATTGAAAGCGAGCAGGAAAGAGAAGACAAACATAGAATTATTTATTCAAAACCTCCTGTTTTATTAATACGTGATTTGAAAATAGATTTTGTGGTAAAGAGATCAATAACCGGAAAACCTAAAAAAATATACAGAGCTGTCAATAAAGTTACTTTTGAAGTATATGAAAATGAGACATTAGGGGTGGTAGGGGAGTCCGGATGCGGAAAGACTACTTTAGGCAGGTCAATTTTAAAGCTTCTTAATCCATCTGAAGGAGATATAATCTATAAGGGGACTTCAATAAGTAAAATGGATCGGGATTCTTTAAAGGCATTCAGAAAAGACTTTCAGATAATTTTCCAGGATCCGTACTCATCTTTAAATCCTTTTATTTCAATAGGGGCAACAATAATGGAACCAATGAAAGTTCATAACATTCTTAAGGACTCAAATGAAAGAAAGGAAAAAGTGATTTATTTACTGGAAAGAGTCGGCCTGGATGGTAATTGTTATAATTGTTATCCTCATGAGTTTTCGGGAGGTCAGAGACAAAGGATTTGTATTGCAAGGACTTTGGCAATGAATCCAAAATTCATTATCTGTGATGAATCTGTTTCTGCTCTTGATGTATCAGTTCAGGCTCAGGTTTTAAATCTTTTAAATGAATTGAAAAATGATTTTAATTTTACATATATCTTTATTTCACATGATCTTTCTGTTGTGAAATTTATGTCTGACAGGATAATTGTAATGAATAAAGGATCTATAGAAGAAAGCGGATTTGCAGATGATATATACACTGCTCCTCAGTCAAAGTATACAAAAGCATTGATCAGTGCAATACCAGGCAGAAAGAAATGCCAATATATTAATTAAATGCGAAATTTAACTAAAACACATATAAAAATAATTATTTATTCATTAATTAAATACTTTTTAATACTTTTGTAAATTAATTTAAAAAAAAATGTTATTATGAAACCACGTTTACAATTTGTTTTATTATTAATTGCTACAATTTTATTAAATGTGCAGTTAATAGCTCAGATTACTACAAATAAAACTTTAACACCTGAACAACTGGTAAATAATTACTTACTTGGAGGAGGGGTTACTGTTAGTAATGTAACATTCACAGGATCAACTGATGCAAGAGGAAGTTTTACAGCTCCTACAAGCACAAAATTTCCTATTGCAAAAGGAATTATTTTGTCAACAGGATTTGTTGAAAATGCTTCTAAAGTTTATAGCGATGGCTATTGTGATGATTATTGTTCTGACAATAAATTTGACGGGTCGGATGCAGATCTGGACAAACTGGCTACAGGTCCTGGGTATAATGCAGCAACGCTGGAGTTTGATTTCGTTCCAACTTCTAATAAAGTACAGTTTAAATATATCTTTGCTTCCAGAGAATATCCTCAATTTGTTGGATATGGTGTAAATGATATTTTCGGTTTTTTTATGAATAAAGTCGGAAGTACTACAAAGACAAATATTGCATTAATTCCAGGTACAACAACTCCTGTATCAATAGATAACGTTAATAAAAATACAAATAGCAGTTATTATGTTAATAATGAAAGTGGTGCAGTAAGCGTATGGTATAAGGGCTTTACAACTGTTTTGACAGCTCAGGCTGATGTAATACCATGTCAGGCATATCATATAAAATTAGCTATTGAAGATGTTGGAGACAGGTTGTACGATTCTTCAGTATTTCTGGAAGCAGGTAGCTTTTCAAGTGATGCGCTTTCTGTAAGTATTTCACCATCAAGTTCAATTGATACTGTTGCTGTTGAAGGATGTTCAGATGAAATTGTAAAATTACAGTTACCTAAAGCAACCAGTGTTAATGATACTGTCAGATTTACAATTGGTGGTACTGCAAAGATGGGAACGGATTATGATAATATTTCAAATACAGTTATAATACCTGCCGGTCAGTCTTCAGCAACTATTACCATTCATACAAAATATAGTGTGGACGGATCTGGATTAAAGACTGTTGTATTATCAATACCTACTTCACAATGTGGCGGTTCAGTTAAAGATTTTACTGCATACATAAAAGATTATCCATCATTAAAAGTTGTTACTTCGGCCAATACATCTATTTGTACGGGACAGTCTGCGAATTTAAGTGTGGATGCAACAGGTGGCTTAGGTTCCAAAACTTACACATGGAGTAATAATATTTTTTCACAAACACAAACTGTTTCGCCAAGTGTTACTACAACATATTCTGTATCTGTTAAAGATGGATGCAGTACCGTTAAAACGGGAAGTGTAATTGTTACTAAAGGTGATGTACCACAGGCTAATGCAGGAGCAGATGCAACTGTAAGTAAGGGAAGTTCAACAACCTTAACAGCAACAGGTGGGGCATCATATTCATGGAGTACTACAGCTACAACTGCAAGTATTACAGTAAGTCCTACTGTAAATACAACATATATTGTAACAGTGAAAAATTCAGCAGGTTGCAGTGCAACAGACAATGTAGTTGTAACAGTGGTTGAAACATGTTCTGCAAATGCAGGAAGCAACGTGACAATTTGCAGTGGAAGTTCAACAACTTTGCTTGCAACGGGAGGAGATACTTACAAATGGAGCAATCAGGCAACAACAGCATCCAATACGGTAACTCCAACAGCAAATACAACCTATACTGTAACTGTAACTAAAGGAACATGTACTTCTTCAGCAAGCGTAACAGTTACAATTACCGCAGCTCCACAGGCCAATGCCGGAAATGATGTTACAACATGTATAGGCAGCGGAGCAAGATTACTTGCTACCGGAGCAGATAGTTATAAATGGAGCAGCGGAGGAACAACAGCAATGATTTCGGTTAATCCAACAATAACTACAACATATACTGTAACCGGAACAAAAGGTTCATGTACAGCATCAGATGCTGTAGTAGTAAGTTTAATAAATACACCGGTAGTTAATGCCGGAAATAATGTTACTATATGTTCAGGTACATCTACGAGTCTGACAGCAACAGGGGCATCAAATTATATTTGGAGTACTTCTGATGTTACAGCGACAATAACAGTAACACCATCAATTACCACAACATATATAGTAACGGGAACAGTAGGAGTATGTTCAGTTACAAGCAGTGTAATAGTGACAGTAAATAATCTGCCACAGGCAAGTGCAGGAAGCAATACAGGCATATGTAAGGGTAATTCAACAAATTTAACAGCAACCGGTGGAGATACTTATCAATGGTCCCCATCAACAGGTTTAAGTAATTTATCAGTAAGCAATCCAGTAGCAAATCCAACAATTACCACAACATATAAGGTGACAGTAACAAAAGCTACATGTACAGCAACCTCCCAGGTAATAGTAACAGTAAACAGTCTTCCGACAGCCAATGCCGGATCTGATGTAACTGTAGGGAAGGGCGTTTCAACAACTTTAACAGCAACAGGCGGAACAACATATTCATGGAGTACAAACGCAAAAACAGCAAGTACGACAGTTAATCCTACCCAGAATACAACATATACAGTTACAGTAACAGATAGTAACGGATGTACAGCATCAGATAATGTAGTAGTAACAACAATAGAATTATGTGTAGCCAATGCAGGAAATGATCAGACCATATGTATTGGTGGAACAGCACGTCTTACAGCAACCGGCGGAGACAGTTATTTATGGAGTACAGGAGAAAGTACACAAATGATATCAGTTATGCCAACATTAGTATCAACTTATACCGTAACTGTAACAAAGGGAAGCTGTACATCATCAGATGCAGTAGTTGTAAGTCTGGTTAATCCACCGACAGTGAGTGCAGGAAGTGATGTTACCATATGTAACGGAGCAACAACAAGTTTGACAGGAACCGGAGCATTGTCATATAGTTGGAATACAGGGTCATTAACATCAACAATAACGGTAAATCCGACAGCAACAACAACATATACTGTTACAGGTACATCAGGAGTTTGTTCAGTAACAAGTAGTGTGGTTGTAACAGTTAATAACCTTGTAGTAAGTGCAGGAAATGATGTAACAGTCTGTGCCGGCAGTGGTACAAGATTACTGGCCTCAGGAGGAGATAGTTATAAATGGAGTACAGGAGCTACCACAACTATGATATCTGTAAATCCGACAGCTACTTCAACATATACAATAACAGCAACCAAGGGACAATGTTATGGAATAGCAAAAGTTGTAGTAACAGTAGCAAATCTTACGGTAAATGCCGGTCAGGATAAAAACATATGCAGTGGAACAACAACAAGCTTAAGTGCAATCGGAGGCACAACATTCAAATGGAGTACAGGAGAAACGACATCAACAATAAATGTAAGTCCAACTATAAGTACGACATATATTGTTACAGCAACAAGTGGAAATTGCAATGCAACAGATGCTGTAGTCGTGAATGTTTATCCTGCTTTAACACTTAATGCAGGTGTAGACAGAACTATAAACAGTGGATCAAGTGTAACATTAACAGCAACCGGAGCATCAAACTATTCATGGAGTACTGGAGGAACAACCTCATCAATATCAGTAAATCCAACAGTAACTACTACATATGTAGTAACAGGGAGTAATGCTGCATGTTCAACAACTGATAATTTAATAGTAACAGTAAACAGTTTGCCTGTAGCAAGTGCAGGTCAGAATATAACAATATGCAGACTTGATACACCAAGGTTAACAGCTACCGGTGGTATCTATTACAAATGGAGTACAGGATCAAGATTGGCAAGTATATCAGTTAATCCTACAGTAACTACGACATACAAAGTTTCAGTAACTTCATCTACAGGAGCTGTTTCAACAGCACAGGTAATTGTATATGTAGTAATTTCAAATGCATATGCAGGGGTAGATAAAACAGTTTGTCTTGGAAGCAGTACAACATTGACAGCAACCGGAGGTCAGACATATAGATGGATTACCGGAGCAACAACTCAAAGTATTACTGTAACACCAAATGTAATGAAGCTATATGTTGTAACTGCAAGTGTAGCAGCTCAAAGAACATGTACTTCATCAGATGTTGTAATTGTAAGAGTAAATAAAGTGGCAGCAAGTGCCGGCCCGAATGTATTAATATGTAAAGGATTAAGTACAACACTGACAGCTAACGGAGGAGTAAAGTATGTATGGAATACATCTGCAACAACTCAATCGATAGTGGTTAATCCTACAGTTACTTCTACTTATACAGTAAGTGTAACTTCAGCACAAAGTTGTACGGCGGCAGCTAAGGTTACTGTTAGTGTTGCTGCATGCAAGAGTAATGATGAAATGACAGAAACCGGTAAAAATGTGTCTGTAACTGATAATTTTGAAATATTCCCGAATCCATTTAATGAGATATCGAACATTACCTATCAATTAAATGATGCTGGTAATGTTACAATAAGTGTATATGATATTATCGGAAATAAAGTTTCAGTAATAATGAATGAAAAGAAAGAAAAAGGGAACTACAATATTAACTGGAACAGAAACGGATTAAATTCAGGGCTTTACCTTATCGAATTAAGAACCGGAAATTCAGTTCAATTGAAGAAAGTTACAATAATGTAATAATTTAAAAATTCATAATTAAAAATAGAAAGATTCCATCTAAAAAAAAAGATGGAATCTTTTTTTATATTACAATAAATATTGATTTTATGAGTTTAAGATTTTATTTGATAATTTGTTATAGCTTTGCAGTAAACAATATAATAGAAATATGACTGAACTGTTTATACAGGGGATATTAAAAATTAGATTTCTTGATGTAATTGATATATTGCTTGTAGCATTTTTGTTGTATGAATTATATAACCTTGTTAAGGGTACAGTTGCAATAAATATTTTTGTCGGAATCGTTGCAATTTATTTTTTATGGAAGCTTGTAAGTTATTTTGAAATGGAATTGCTCAGTAAATTACTGGGACAATTTATAAGTGTAGGGGTTATTGCGTTGATGATAGTATTTCAGGAAGAAATAAGACAATTTTTATTATTGCTCGGTACTACAAAATTTTTTAAAAGAGATTCCAGATCATTTTTAACAAGATGGAATGTCAATAATTTTGGTAAAGAAGATTTGGTGGCTATGGTTGAAGCATGTAACAGTATGTCCAAAACTAAAACCGGAGCATTGATAGTGATAGCAAGATTAAATGAATTAAAACAATATATTGAAACAGGAGACCTGATAGAAGCGAGAATTTCTGAACAATTATTAAAAAATATTTTTTTCAAAAATAGTCCTTTACATGATGGCGCAGTTATTATTGTTGACAATATGATTAAAGCTGCAAGATGTGTATTGCCGGTTTCTGATAAATCTGAGTTCCCGGCTGATTTAGGTTTAAGACATAGAGCAGCTGTGGGGGTAACAGAAAAATCAGATGCAATTGCTTTGGTTGTATCTGAACAAACCGGTCAAATTTCATATTGTAAGGGTGGTGTATTAAGAACTAATGTGACTCCTGAAAAATTACTCAAGTTTTTAGAAAGTTATATAGTTGCTGTGTAAAATAAAAAAGTATTATCTTTGCAAAATGATTAAAAAAATATTGTATACTATTCTTCCTGTGATAATCATAAGTGCTTTTGTATCATGCAGTAATTATCAGAAAATAGTAAAAAGCAGTGATGTAAATTTAAAATATGATATGGCTGTGAAGTATTATAACTCTCAGGATTATTATCATGCTTTACAATTATTTGAAGAATTACTGACATATTTCAGGGGAACAGCAAAAGCTGAAAAAATACAATATTATTATGCATATTCAAATTATGGCATGGAGAATTATGTACTTGCAAGTTATTATTTTAAGAATTTTACAAGCACATATCCTAACAGTGAATATGCTGAAGAATCAAGTTTTATGGCTGCCTATTGCTACTATCTTGATTCCCCCTCTTCAAGCCTTGATCCTGCAAATACATATACTGCCATAAAAGAGCTACAGCTTTTTACAAATACATATCCAAAAAGTAAAAGAGTAGCTGAGTGTAACGAATTGATTGATAAACTTAGAAGTAAACTTGAAAGAAAGTTTTTCGATATATCAATGTTGTATTATAATACTTCTGATTACAGGGCAGCGATTATATCTTTTAACAATGTATTGAAGGATTTTCCTGATACCAAGTATAAGGAAAGAATTCTTTTTTATACAATGAAAGCAAATTATTTATTTGCAACTAAAAGCGTTGAAACCAAAAAAAAAGAAAGATTTAACAGTACTATTGAAGCTTACAATGTTTTCAGAACTAATTTTAAATTAAGTGAATACAATAAAGAAGCAGAATCAATTTATAAAAACAGCATAAAAGAATTAAATAAATATAAAACTAAAACAAAAAATTCATAATATGGATTACAGACATTTAAGGTTTGAGAATACAACTATTACAAGAGACTTAAAAAAGTTTGAAGAAAAAAACAAAAATCAGTATGAAACTATAGCTATTATTGCAAAAAGAGCTAATCAACTTTCTGCTGAAATGAAAGAAGAACTTACTGCAAAATTACAGGAGTTTACAGTTTCAAATGATAATATGGATGAAGTATTTGAAAACAGGGAACAAATTGAAGTTTCCAAATTTTATGAAAAACTACCAAAATCTACACTTATCGCTATTAATGAATTCATTAATGATAAGATATATTTCAGGAATCCTAAGAAAACTGATATTAATCAATTTTAAAAATACTTTAGCAAATAATGTTAACCAATAAAAACATTTTGGTTGGAGTTACGGGAAGTATTGCGGCCTATAAAGCTGCATATCTCGTCAGATTATTAATTAAAGAAGGAGCCAACGTAAGAGTTATTATGACTCCTTTTGCAAAAGAATTTATAACTCCTCTGACATTATCAACATTATCCGGTTATCCTGTACAATCGGATAATTTTAATAAAGACAATGGTTCATGGCATAGTCATATAGATTATGGTAGTTGGGCTGATCTGATGCTATTTGCTCCTGCTACAGCAAATACAATAGGTAAAATGGCCAATGGAGTTTGTGATAATTTCCTGATAGCTTGTTTTCTTGCAGCCAGATGTCCTGTATATATTGCACCTGCAATGGATGTGGATATGTTAATGCATTTTACTACTCAGGATAATCTCAGTAGATTGTCAGAGCATGGAGTAAAAATTATTACTCCGGCAGAGGGAGAATTAGCAAGCGGTTTATTCGGAGCAGGTAGAATGGAAGAACCTGAAATTATAGTAAATGTAATTAAAGAATATTTCAGAAATTCAGCTATCCTTTCAGGACGTAAAGTTTTGGTTACTGCCGGACCTACTTATGAAGCTATAGATCCTGTTCGTTATATTGGCAATCATTCAAGTGGCAAAATGGGTTATGCCATTGCTCAGGAATTACTAAATTGTGGCGCTAATGTAGAATTAATTTCGGGTCCTGTAAATTTAAATATTACACATAAAAATCTAAAATTAACAAAAGTTGTTAATGCTGAAGAAATGCATGCAGCTGTAATTGATAAATTTCCTGAATGTAATATAGCCATTATGTCTGCGGCAGTTGCAGATTATACACCTGTCAAAATATGTAATGAGAAAATTAAAAAAGCTGACAATAATCTTCAGATAGAACTAAAGCATACAATTGATATTTTAGGAGATTTAGGAAAGATGAAGAAAGATAAACAAATCCTTGTTGGTTTTGCTTTGGAGACTGAGAATGAATCAGAAAATGCATTTAAAAAATTAGTGAATAAAAATCTGGATTTTATTGTTCTTAATTCACTAAAGGAAAAAGGAGCAGGGTTCGGTTTTGATACTAATAAGGTTTCAATTATTGATAAAAATAAATTTTGCCAAAATTTTGATCTGAAGTCTAAAACTGATGTTGCTAAAGATATTATCAATAAGATTATACAAATTTCAATTTGATTAACTAATATTATAACGATGCGTAATTTTTTGGTTATAATTCTGATACTCTTTCTATCAGAGTTTGTTCATTCCCAGGAATTAAACTGTAGCGTATCGGTTAACTCACAACAAATTCAGGGAAGTGATAAGAAGATTTTTGAAACCATGCAAAGTGCAATCACCGAATTTGTTAATCAGAAAAAGTGGACAAATAATGTATTCAAAGTTGAAGAAAAAATAGAATGTAGTATCCTCATAACTATTACTGAAAGGACAACTGTAGATCATTTTAAAGGTAATATACTTGTACAATCCAGAAGACCTGTGTTTAAGACTTCTTATAATTCTGTAATGCTTAATTTAAAGGATAACGATTTTGAGTTTGATTATACTCAATCTCAGAATATGGATTTCTCTGATAATACTTTTTCTTCAAATCTCACTTCAGTTCTGGCTTATTATGTAAATATTATTCTAGGACTTGATTATGATTCTTTTTCATTAAATGGAGGAAATACATATTTCCTTAAAGCTCAGACAATTGTAAATAATGCTCAGAATGCATCTGAAAAAGGATGGAAATCATATGAAAGCAATAAAAACAGATACTGGCTTGTTGAAAATCTCTTAAATCCGATTTTTAGCCCTGTTAGACAGTTTTTATATGAATATCATTTGAAAGGTTTAGATATTATGTCTGATAAAACCGAAGCAGGTAGGACTAATATTTTAAATAGCATTGAGAATCTTGTGCAAGTTCATAGGGAAAAACCATCTTCATTTCTGATGCAGGTAATTTTTACAGCTAAAGCAGATGAAATAGTAAATATTTTTTCACAGGCTCCTCAAAGTGATAAATCTAAAGTTGTTGGGTTCCTCAATGAAATTGATGCAGCTAATATTCCTAAATATAAAAAGATAAGCGGAAATCAGTAAAAATGAATTCAATAGTTGTATTGATAATCATTGGTTTGGTAGCAGGTTTAGTAGGTGGACTATCAGGTATTGGTGGTGGAATTATAGTTATACCTGCATTAGTATTATTGATAGGAATGAGTCAACAGGAAGCACAGGGAACTAATCTTGCAATGATGTTACCGCCTATAGGGTTTCTTGCAGCATATAATTATTATAAAAGAGGATTCGTAAATATAAAAGTCGCGCTAATCCTTGGTTTGGCTTTTATATTAGGAGGATTTGTAGGATCAAAAATTGCTGTTAATCTTCCTGACTTACTTGTAAAAAGAATTTTTGCCGTACTCCTGCTTGTTATTTCCGTTAAAATGCTATTGGGAAAGTAAAAATCCTTTCTTCCGTTTGTGAAAAACAATAAAACAAACAGTTTAACAATTCTTTATTAAGAAAAATCTATAACTCAATAATTCGATTAGTTTTACATGATTCAATTACTGCAAAGGTTGCAAGAGTTGAGTTGTATAGTTCATCGAATAGGATAGGAGAGGGCTTACCTTCTTTTATTGATTCTGTAAATGCAATTACTTCCTTTGCATGTCCTTTATCCTGAGAGCTTAGTTTTGACTTTCTGATACTTTTGCTATAATCGGTCATATGAATAAAATCTTCAACAATGACTACTCTGTTATTACAAAATACTTCTATGTATTCTTTAGGAACAAGTTTATTTCCATTTGAAAAATATGAAACGGTTGCAATACTTCCATTCTCAAAAGCAAGGTTTATAACTACAGTATCGTAAAGAAAATTTGGGTCGGTAATGTTATTTGCACTTACTGATTTAACTTTACTTCCTGCTATGTAAGCGGCAAGGTCGATAAAATGGCACCCTTCACCAATAATTCTACCACCGCCAATTTCAGGATCGTTTACCCAGCTTTCTTTGGGTACACTTCCTGCATTTATTCTTATATTTATTGATTTAGGCTGATCTTTAAGAAACATATGTTTTATTTCCTCTACCTGGGGAGCAAAACGACGGTTGAACCCAACCATTAATCTGCCTGTATAATTCGAATTTAAATAAGCCTCTTTAATTTTTTCCAGTTCCTCTCTGTTCATTGCGAGGGGCTTTTCTACAAAAACATTTTTATTTTGTTCGATACCGGATATGACATATTTTGCATGAAGGTTATGACGTGTGAAGATAAAAACAGTATTAATTTTTTCATTATCAATAATATCATCAGCTTTATCCGAACAAAAAGCAAATCCATATTTATCTGCAACATATTTTGCAGTAGTCCCTTTTGATGTTGCAACTCCTATCATATTACCGAGGCCCTTCATTTTAGGAAGTAATACATTCTGTGCAAAAGAACCTGCTCCTATTAACCCAATATTTGGTTCAGAAGGGTTTGCCGGTTCCGAATTTAATATTATTTCCTTTTTCAGCGTTTTTTCGGTATCATAACTAATAAGAATTCCTGAAAACTTTTCCGTCTTTTTTAAAATCATATTATATGCTTCATCAGCATCTTCAAGCTTATAAGTATGTGTGATCAGAGGTTCAATGTTCAGTTTATTCTGTGCCAGAAGATCTATAAATGTCTTCATATTTCTGTTTTCTGTCCATCTTACATATCCAATCGGATAATCGACATTTTTTTCTTCATATATACTATCGTATCGTCCAGGACCATATGAACATGACATTTTTAGTTCAAGTTCTTTTTTATAGTATTTCTCTCTGCTAAATCCGGTAGGTACTGCTCCTACAACAATTACCTTCCCTTTTTTTCTGCAAATTGTACCTGCAAAATCAACCGGATCTGTAGATGAAGAACCAGCTGTGATTATTACAGCATCGGTTCCATTACCAT
This sequence comes from Bacteroidota bacterium, assembly GCA_030706235.1. GTDB lineage: Bacteria > Bacteroidota > Bacteroidia > Bacteroidales > GWE2-29-8 > JAUZOY01. Next base: position 12,342 of record JAUZOY010000057.1, read on the forward strand.
CAGTGTAATCTGTTATTATTTTTTCTATTCCATCCAGGTTACGGTTGAATGCTAAATTTATTCCATTTTTAATAGAAGTTTCTACTTGTTCCTGATTAATATCAATGCCAATAACTTTTATTCCTGCCGCATTTAGCAATTGTGCGGTTATTTGTCCGATAAGTCCTAAACCGATGATCACACAATTTTCTCCCAATCTGAGGTCAGCTTGTCTTATACCTTGCATAGCAATTGCTGCAATTGTTGTAAAGGCTGCATGTTTAAGATTGACTGTTTCGGGAACTTTTACACATAGATTTCTATAAACAGCAACTACATCAGCGTGGTATGCTCCCTGTCCGCCACATGCAACATAATCACCTACTTTAAGATCATTTATTCCTTCACCCAATGCTATTACTTCTCCAACGCATGAGTATCCCAAAGGGGATGGAGCTTCCAGCTTATTCATAACCATTTTATAGGTATTTATAATACCGCTGGTTTTAATCATATCTATAACCTGTTTTAATTCCTTTTGTCTTGTACGGGCTTTTGCTATATAACCTTTTCTTGCATCAGAAACAGTTTTGCCTTCAGTCCCGACACTTATTACAGAATAATGATTTCTGACAAGTACCTGACCCTTATTTAAAGCAGGAAATGGAACTTCAAGTATTTCCATATTACCGTCTTTCAGATTTTGTGTGAGTTGTTGCATTATTATTTTTTATGTTATAATCTTATTATAAACAATAATATATTCATCCTAATAAAGATTTTCAAACTTACATAAATTTTTTGAATAAGAATTAAAAAAATTAAAGAAACGGTATTATTTATTAAGTTGTCAAATCTAAGTTTTGATTTTGAAAAATGTGTAGATTTGCAGATTAAATATTTTATTGAAGTAAGTGAAAATAGATTTGCTTAAAAATAAAAGAAAAATTATAAATGATCCCGTATACGGGTTTATTAATATTCCTTATGATATAATTTTTGATCTGATAGAACACCCTTATTTTCAAAGATTAAGACGTATCAGTCAGTTGGGTTTTACCTACCTTGTTTATCCGGGAGCTTTGCATACCCGTTTCCAACATACGCTTGGGGCAATGCATCTTATGTGCAATGCTATTGAAGTACTTCGTTCCAAGGGATTTGATATAACAGATGAAGAAGCAAAGGCAGTTACAATTGCAATATTATTGCATGATATCGGGCATGGACCCTTCTCTCATTCACTTGAAAAATATATTTCTTCGGGTGTTACCCATGAAGATATATCAGTAATGTTGATGAACAGGCTTAACAAAGAATTTAATTCAGAGCTGACCCTTGCAATAACGATTTTCAGAAATGCTTATCACAAGAGATTTCTTCATCAGTTGGTGTCCAGTCAGCTTGACGTTGACAGACTTGATTATCTTAAAAGAGATAGCTTTTATACAGGAGTTTCTGAAGGGGTTATAAGTACTGATCGTATAATAAAAATGCTTTCAGTAAAAAACGATGAACTGGTTGTTGAGTCTAAGGGAATTTATTCAATTGAAAATTTTTTAATTTCCAGAAGGTTGATGTATTGGCAGGTATATTTTCATAAAACAGTAATTTCAGCAACATATTTGCTTGTGAAAATTTTTGAAAGAGCCAAATTTCTGGCTTGTCATGATGTGGAAATATCGGCAACACCAGCACTGGAATATTTTCTTAAAAATAATGAGTCATCGATAACACCCAGAGAGCAAAAATCTGCCAGAAAGTTTTTATCCACCGGAAGATGGAGCAAGAAGCAATCCTTTATGTATTC
>JAUZOY010000058.1 GCA_030706235.1 Bacteroidota bacterium
AGCGGTCTTTGCGAGAAAAAAATAAATTAACAGCAATCACATAACCGCCTTATTTGCCATTATTTAACCTTAATAACCGGAAATTACCACCCCTACCCCATTGAGCTTATTTAAAGTTGCAAACCTTACAGGAGAGAAAAAATACCTGTCAGATTGATGTAAAAAAACCTGACAGGAGAGAAAAATACCTGTTAGGTTGATGCGCAAAAAAACCTGACAGGAGAAAAAAATACCTGTCAGGTTGATGTAAAAAAAAACCTGACAGGAGGAAAAAATACCTGTCAGGTTGATGCAAAAAAAAAACCTGTCAGGAGAAAAACTGACAGGAATTTAATTATTTATGGAATTTGCTGATGAATTCTTCCACTTCAGGGACTCCACCCTGGTAGATAAGATAGCCATTATATGGTTCTCTTTTTGTTATTTCATCCCTGATAGGTGTCAGCATAATTTCTTTAACTTTTTCAGGATCGCTTGTCTGGCCTAATGCCCAACCGAGTTTTATATAAGCTGTTTCAGGAATCAGGTTTTCGCCAGGGATTATTCCCTTTGCCATAAGATCTCTACCTGTATCGTAAACGAACATATTAACATATCCCCAAAGAGTTTGAACAGTCATATACATTACAACCCCTTTTTTATGAGCTCTTTCAATTGCAGGATAAAGCAGTTTATTTACATGTCCGAGACCAGTACCGGCAATGATTATTCCTTTATAACCATTATCGACAAGAGAATCTATCATATCAGGCTGCATATTTGGATAATAGTAGATTATTGCAACCTTTTCTTCAAAATAAGGCATAATTTTTACATTTCTGTCTTTTCTTCTCCTGTTATAATTCTGTTTTAAAGGAGTAATGCTATTCCTGTTAATCATTGCAATCGGGGTATCTCCAACAGTACGGAAAGTTGAGCGGTAAGATGAGTGCATTTTTCTTACTCTTACACCGCTATGTAGTAATCCATATTCATCAGAAGTTGGGCCGAACATACAAACCATAACTTCAGCAATATCTGAATGGCCGGCAGCTTTTGCTGCGTGCATAAGATTGAGAGCAGCATCTGAAGAAGGTCTGTCGGAAGAACGCTGCGAGCCGACCAATACTATAGGCACAGGAGAATTCTGAACCATGAAAGTCAATGCAGCAGCAGTATGGCTTAGAGTATCTGTTCCATGAGCTATGATGATACCATCAATACCATTTTCAATTTCCTTACCGATAGCAACTGCAAGTTTTTTATATTGTTCAGGGCCCATATTTTCGCTGAATACAGCAAAAAGTTTTTCAGTAGTCAGGTTGCATATGTCTGCTAATTCAGGAACAGCACCATATAATTCACCCGGTGAAAAAGCAGGGATAACTGCACCAGTACGATAATCCAATCTTGAAGCGATTGTACCCCCAGTACCGATTAATTTTACTTTAGGGAATCCTTCGGTGTAGGGGAATTCTTTTTCGGGTATTTTATAGTTTGCCTTTTTATACCCGGTTTCTTTCATATTTTTAATAGTTGTAATATCAATTCCTACATTATATCCTGTAGCTATTTTAACAACTATATGCATATCGTCATCATTTTCAGATCTTGGGAGAACAGTTCCGACAAACCTACCTCTAGTTGTTTCAACTTCTGTCTGTCCCCAAACTCTGACATTAAATTTCTTTAAGATCTCCAGTCCCTGACCTTTATATCCCTGAAAAATATCTTCGCTCATTTTTATAACTCCTTTTCAATAATGTTTCTTAAATCTTTAAATGAAATATTTCCTATTGCAGTTTTTCTCAACTGACCCATGATCCATGAAGTAGCAATACCGTCAAGATCATCACCTGAAACCTGGATTTCCTTAAATTTTTCTTTAAGAAAATTTATCTGGGTAATCAAGTTTTTCTGGTCAACCTTTTTAAAACCGATAGTTGTGAGTATAGAGTCGAAATCCATTTTGGGATGTTCGTACATAATAAAGAGCATTTTCTTAATAATTGCATTATCAAGATCATTATCCTTTACATATTTAAATAAGTCATAAATTTTATCAAAATTAAATTCTGAAGCAGGTTTAGACTGACCTTCAATAAATTTCAATTTATGGCAGAAAGTTGTACCAACAAGAACAGGATTAAATTTCAATTCATTGATAATCTTTTCAATTATTGGGACAAAGTTTTTCTTCAGGATATAAGTATAAGTATCTTCGGGTATTCCCCATTTCTTAAGTTGATTGAATCTTTCATATACCGGTACAGGCATATTCTGAGCCAGTTTATCAAGGTAATCATTTTCCAAAGGGATAGGAGCAGAATCAGTATCTGGATACATTCTGTCGGCACCCGGAAGGACTCTCTCAAAAATAGTTGTACCATTGCCAAAAGACTTTCTGGTTTCCTTTGGAATTTCAGTAAAGGCCATTTTACATCTTTCTTCAATTACTTCAATTGCTGTTTTAAGATCAGCTTCAGGGCTCCAGATAATTACCTGAGCATCTTCATCTTTTGCTTTAAGTAAAGATCTTATTTTAGTAAAATCTTCTTCGGAAATATTTTGTTCGAATTGTTCAGAATGAACCATATTTGGTTTTTCAATACAAGCGATAACTTTTAGTCTTTCAGAAAAATCATCAGCGAACATCTTTCCCGGTTGAGTGAAATGCGAAAGAATACCTTTAAAATAAGGTAAGTTTATAGCGACAATTCTATCTTTATTTGTTTTTGCAGCATTCAGTGGAGCATATTTAAATTTGAATGAATTAGGGTCAATATCGACTACTTTGATAGCCCACTTGTTAGCATCAGTTTTTGAATTCAACTGTTCTTTTATTTTCAACAAAGCCCATTGACGGAAACATTCATTATGTGTTAGTTCCGGGATCCATTTAATATGAGCAACACCTTTGATTTCAATTCTTGTTCCACCTTTGCAACTAACATTTACATCTTCTCTGGTAGAACCAATACCGGTTCTCACATTACCTGTACTTCTGTTCAGAAATCGTATATAATTAGCAGCTTCCTTTACTTCATCAGGATTGACCATATCAGGATATGTAACTGTTTCAATAAGCGGCATTCCCAATCTATCCGTCTTATAAATCCTTCTATGTTTGATATCAGAAACTTCCCTGCAAGAATCTTCTTCGAGACTCATTTGTATAAGCCTGATCTTTTTATTTTTCAACTGAAGTTCACCTTCAACACCAATAATTGCAGTTCTTTGAAACCCTGTAGGAATACTTCCATCAAGATATTGTTTTCTGGTGATATGAACTTCACCTACAATACTCATCTTACCGGAAAGAGCAACTTCAATAGCTTTTTCCAGGGCTTCCCTGTTTAATGGGAATGGAGGAGTATCATCTACTTCATAAGTACAGGTTGTACGATTCTTAACTCTGTAAACGATTTCTTTTTTTGTTTTGAATTCCATAAGTGCAGTACCATCATATTCTCCTAATTCACTAAGAGTAGGCCTCATATGTCTGATAATCTCTGCATCAAAATCTTCACTATCGTGAAAACATCCGGCAGGGCATCTGCAAAAAAGTTTTTCTTTAGTAAGTAACTGCTGATGAGTTTCCAGACCTGATATAAAACCTAAATCATCGTAAGTTTTCTGCGTAGCCTGTTTCCTTGGGACATACCCGACAGCATTTTTTGTAGCCTCGTAATTCTTCTTCGGGTCAAATTTCTGTTTCATTTTCTTGTATTGGTATATTTCTTGAATATAAACTCCCTGTAAATCAGGTTTATAAACAAATGTTAATCTAGATTGATTTGCAAAAGTACAAAATTGTATAACATTTGAAATTTATTTTTCATTTTTATAAAGAAAAGTTAAACAAAATGATGAATTGAGAATAAAGAAATAGCAATTGAAAAACAATAATTCACAAAACCAGCATAAATTATTATAGTACTGATAATCAACACACGCCCAATATATCTGTATTTTTTTTATCAATAAATAATCATATTTGATAAAAATTATGTAGGTTTGTAAATTGAATAATAGTAGTTTGGACGAAACATATATTTTTGTGAAACGTACTAATAGCTTGTCAATTATAAATACAACAAAATGAAAAAAAATATATTTATTCTGTTTATCATAATAGCTGTATTCTCAGCATGCAAAAAATATGACACGGTGGCTCCGATAATAACTCTAAAAGGAGAAGCGACTGTTTATGTACCCATTGATTCAGCATATAATGAACCTGGAGCAAATGTAAGTGATAACGATGATAAAAATTTAAATTATAAAATAACAGGAAGTGTAAATATTCATAAGGCAGGCACATATACATTAACATATACAGCAAATGACGCCGGAGACAATTATGCTTTGCCTATCAGAAGAACAGTAATTGTATACATACCATTTTCTTCAATATACGGTTCTTACACATGTCAGGAATATCAACATACAATTAAGGCCGACGGGACATTATCAACAGATTCAACATTTTTGCAATATTCAGATACACTTGTATGGTGGAACAGGCCAATACTTCTAAACGTAGGAGGTTATCCACATGTATTGGCAGTAGAAGCAGATCTTAGCGGACCGACGTCACAGGATATATTTATTCCTGAAAAAGTATATTACGGGTACAGAATTACAGGAAGAGGCAGAATCAGTGATGATGCAAAACAAATACACATTACATACGTTATTACTGATAGTTTTTATCATGCTTACTCAAGAAGTGGAGTATGGATAAAAAATTAGAATACGTATGATAGATGGACTTTCAACTTATTTCGGATTTTGTTCCAACAGGAGATCAACCGGAAGCAATAAAGCAACTTGTTGACGGAATAAACAATAACACTCCCGCACAAACACTACTTGGAGTTACAGGATCAGGTAAAACATTTACAATTGCGAATGTAATCCATGAAATAAAAAAGCCTACATTAGTTATAAGCCACAATAAAACACTTGCAGCTCAGCTATATGGTGAATTCAAACAGTTTTTTCCACATAATGCTGTTGAATATTTTGTTTCCTACTATGATTATTATCAACCTGAAGCTTATATACCATCAACAAATACATACATAGAGAAAGACCTGCAGATAAATGATGAGATTGAAAAACTTCGGCTGCATACTACGTCAGCTTTACTATCAGGCAGAAAAGATGTAATAGTAGTATCCTCTGTATCCTGTCTTTATGGTATTGGGAACCCAGATGACTTTGCAAAGCATGTAATCAACCTGAAGGTTGGTCAGTTAATAAGTCGCAACAGATTACTTCAGCTTCTTGTAAACAATCTATATTCACGCAATGAAGTAGAATTTAACCGTGGAAACTTCAGAGTCAAAGGAGATACTGTGGATGTTTTCATTGCATATACTGATTTCGCATACAGAATAATTTTATATGGAGATGAGATAGAATCACTTGAATCTATTGATCCACTTACATCACATAGAATAGAAGAGCATTCAGAGATTTCAATATATCCCGCTACTCTTTTTTTCACAGGTAAAGATTCTCTCAATCAAATTTTATATCAGATTCAGGACGATTTAGTTAATCAGATAGAATATTTCAAGGAAACAGGCAAGAATTTAGAAGCCAAGAGGCTTGAAGACAGGGTATCATATGATCTTGAAATGATACGGGAACTTGGCTATTGTTCAGGTATAGAAAACTATTCAAGGTATTTTGACGGAAGGAATCCGGGATCAAGGCCATTTTGTCTGATTGACTGTTTTCCCAAGGACTTCCTTGTTGTAATTGATGAAAGTCATGTCACCATACCTCAAATACATGCAATGTACGGAGGAGACAAATCGAGAAAAGAAAACCTTGTTGAATACGGTTTCAGGCTTCCTGCTGCTCTCGACAACCGACCACTTACATTTGAAGAGTTTGAGACTCTTGTTAACCAGATTATTTTTGTAAGTGCAACCCCTGCCGATTATGAATTGTCAAAATCCGAAGGTGTAGTTGTTGAACAAGTTATCAGGCCGACAGGATTACTTGAGCCAAAAATAGAAGTAAGGCCAAGCCTTAACCAGATAGACGACCTAATTGAAGAAATAAATAAAAGAGCCGAAAAAGATGAAAGAGTTCTGGTTACAACTCTAACCAAAAGGATGGCTGAAGAACTTACTAAATATCTCGATCGTCTAAATATCAGATGTCGTTATATACATTCGGAAGTAGATACTATGGAAAGAGTTGAGATTATGAGAGATCTGAGATTAGGACTTTTTGATGTACTGGTTGGAGTAAATCTGCTAAGAGAAGGACTTGATCTGCCGGAAGTTTCTCTTGTAGCTATTCTTGATGCAGATAAAGAAGGATTTCTACGTTCAGAAAGATCACTTACACAAACGGCAGGGAGAGCTGCAAGAAATGTCAATAGTCTTGTAATCATGTATGCGGATAAAATTACACGTTCGATGCAAAATACCATCGATGCAACTAATCATAAACGAGAAAAACAAATGGCATATAATATTGCCAATAATATAACACCTACACAGATAAGCAAATCAAAAGAAGATATATTCGGACAAACCTCAGTTGCAGGAAAAGGTAAAGCATATGTTGAAGAAGGGAATGTTACTGTTGCAGCAGACCCGGTAGTACAATATATGTCAAAATCACAGCTTCAAAAGCTACAACAGGCAGCTAAAAAGAATATGGAAAAAGCTGCTAAAGAACTCGACTTTCTGGAAGCTGCCAAATTCCGCGATGAAATGCTGGCTCTGGATGAACTCATTAAAAATAAATAGTGAATTGATATCTTTTCTATACTAACACCTATTCCAAGCCCTTTCCCCAGTTGGGGCAAGGGCTTTAAATCCCAGAATAACTTTATTCTTTTTATTCATAATTTTTTATTTATAATTGTGTAAACCTATTCCAGGACGAGTCATTAAGATAAGGTCGGGATAAGGTCAGATGAGAGATTTTCACGCAAAGTGCGCAAAGTTTAATCGCAGAGAGCGCAAAGAAATGATGGATGTGTTGAGGTGGGAATCGGTTACACAGAGAAGGCACAGAGTAACATAGAGAGTTGAGATTTTTAAAATAAAATCAAAACAGTTTCATATATTTGCAATCATTATCTAAATCTAAATAATATCGATAACTATGAAAAAATCTGTACTATTTATCTTCACAATTCTGACAACACTTATTTTCACATCACAAAATTTAATTGCACAAACTTCAGGTAATACAATAATACCTGTCTCATTACCTAAAGAGCCACAAGACGAACCGGACAGCCCGGGATATTTAAAATATTTACAATTAAAAGAGCAGGGGAAAACCTTTTCAACTACTTCAGATGGTTATATACTGTCAATGAGCTGTTCGCCATTCAGATATAATTTTAATAATTTTAAATCTTCATTAAAAAGCCTTAATACACTCGAATCATCTTATGACCTGAGAGCACTCGGTAAAGTTACTTCAGTTAAGGATCAGAAGAAATGTGGTGATTGCTGGACATTTGCAACTATGGGAGCAATTGAATCATACTGGAAAACACTTGGATTGGGAGACTTTGACCTTTCAGAAGAAAATCTAAATAATTGCCATGGATTTAATCAGCTCCCCTGTGATGGTGGAAATGTAACTATGTCTGCTGCATATCTTACAAGAATGACAGGTCCTTATTCAGAATCCGACGCCCCATATACCGGAGGAATCACATCCTGTCCGCAAAATCTAAAACCGGTTGCATTTGTAGAAGAAGCTATATATCTTCCCAAAGATATCAATACGATAAAACAAGCAATCAAGGATTTCGGTGGTATTCAGACTTCTATGTATTGGGGAGATAACCATTTTAATAAAACAGACAATACTTATTATTACAGTCAGGATAGTATAAACAATCATGGGATTCTACTAGCAGGATGGGATGATAATAAACAAACAGCCGGAGGTAAAGGAGCATGGATAGTAAAGAACAGCTGGGGAACAAAATTCGGAGAAAACGGATATATGTATTTGTCTTACAACGACAGTAAAGTACTTACAGAAGCTGCATATTATCCAAACAGAGTTAATTATGACAGCAAATATAAACTATATAGTTATGATTATTTTGGGCCTACAAAGAATACCGGCTTAGGAACAAGCGAAGCATATGTACTTATAAAATATACTGCATCACAGGGGAATCAGAAACTTCAGAAAATCGGTCTTTGGGTTAATACAGCAAACACGACTGTTGACATAAATATTTATATAGGATATGATTTTAATGTTCAGACTCATACTCCTGTACAAATTCTTCCGACAAAGACCTGCCCACTACCCGGTTATTATACCTTTGATCTGAATTCATCAATAGACCTAAAGAACGGTGATGAATTTTATATCAGAGTGAAATACAACACTCCCGGATATAATTTTCCCATACCGACTGAACGTCCCATTGGTTGTAATGCAACAATAGAAAAAGGAGTATGCTGGTTATGGAATGGATCTTCATGGTTGCAGGTCGGAGGTGAGACCCAATATGCTTATGACCTTACAATCAGAGCCATAACATATGGAGCCAACACCGGTACAGAAAATGAAAAATACACTGAGAATAATTTAAGTATATTTCCTGTTCCTGCAAATGATATTCTCAATATTACGGGGAAAATTAATTCTGAAGTTAAAACGGATATAAATATAATTAACTCATTAGGAGAAAAAGTATATAGTGATTGTGTAAAAAACAATTCAACCGAATTTAATAAAACTATTAATGTTAAATCTTTTCCAAAAGGACTATATTTGCTGCAATTTGTAACAGGGGCGAAAGTATCCTGTAGAAAAGTTATTATCAACTAATTGCAATAAATGTCAATAAAGATCAACAATAATGCTGCGAAATGGTTAATCCTTATATTTCTATCACTTAACTGGGGCTGTTCATTCATACTCATCAAAAGAGGACTTGATGCATTCAACGGTTGTCAGGTTGGTGCGATAAGAGTAGTGGTTTCATTTTTATTTCTGCTTCCCTTCTCAATTTATCATTTAAAAAACATCGAACTTTCTAAATGGAAATATTTAGTCCAGGTAAGTTTAATAGGTAATGGGATTCCGGCATTTCTCTATGGAGTAGCACAAACTAAAATGGAAAGCTCAATTGCTGGGGTACTTAATGCACTTACGCCTCTATGCGCATTGATTATAAGCCTGCTGTTTTTTAAAGGTAAAACAAGCTTAATCAATACACTTGGAGTTATTCTTGGTTTTATAGGGACACTCGGACTACTTACAATAGGGAATGGCATTCCGATAAATGATAGATTATTTTCAGGTTTACTTATAGTAATAGCCACAATTTTCTATGCATATAATATTAATCTTATAAAGGCAAAACTTCAGGATATGAATTCCATGACAGTAGCAAGTATGGCATTTTTTGTAATTGGTCCTCCCGCTCTTATCTATTTGTTATCAACCGATTTTATTCATATACTTCAGACTAACCCCAAAGGATTAGCCAGTTTTGGATATGTATCAATACTTGCAGTATTTGGTTCGGCACTAGCCCTGATGGCATACTATTATCTGGTAAAGATAACAAATGTAATTTTTTCTTCTTCTGTAACATATATTGTACCTATAATAGCACTTATGTGGGGTGCTGCTGACGGTGAAATTATTACTTTACAGCATATAATTTATATGTTCATTATTTTTACAGGGATTTTCATGGTTAATAAAAACAATAAAAAAGGGAGTAAACTCCCTATACTAAAAAGCAAAGATTGAGATTGTTTTGTTGCTTCCGTATCTGCAAACATAAACGAAGCGGGATTATTATTTTAAATTTTTGATTATATTTTGGATCTGACTGCATAAAGAAACTTTACACTTTGGAACACCTTTCTATCTTTTATCAGACATAACAGCACGATAATGGAATCCATATATTGCCATTGTAACAGCTTCTGCCAATAGTTGCGGTCTTCTGAATGTCGTCCATATCATCATCTTCCAGAAACCTCTTCTGCCATGACCGGCAATGCCAAGTTTCCAAAATGCGATAGTTAATGCTCTAAGTTTTGTATCAATAGTTAAATTGTTGTCTCTGGTACATTTTTTGTAATCTTTCAAAAAAGTCATTGTTCTTTTATAATAATTTTTCGTTCTGAAAATTGAATTAAGTACCTTGTTATACCCTTCGATCAGCAAATCCTTATCCATTACCGGAGTGAAATTAAGAGTAGCATCAGTATTGTTCCCAGTTGATGTTTTAAGTATACGTCCTGTATCCTGCAACCTTTTGTAAAGCTGCGTTTCGGGCAAAGCATTCAACAAGCCCACCATTGCAGTAACTATTCCGCTCTTTTGAATAAATTTGATCATATTATCAAAAGTATTTACTGTATCTGTATCAAAACCAACAATAAAACCTGCAGACACCTGCATACCATGCCTGTGAATTATTTTGACTTTTTCTACAAGATCCTTATTTGTATTTTGAGTTTTGCCACAGGATATAAGGCCTTCTTCTTCAGGAGTTTCTATGCCAACAAATACAGAATTAAAATTAGATCTCTGCATTAGTTCCAATAATTCTTTATCATCAGCCAGATTAATAGATGCCTCAGTATTCAGGATAAATGGTTTTCCCATTTTTTTCATCCATATTGCGATCTCTGCTAAAATAAGTTTTGCTTTATTTTTATTTCCTATAAAATTATCATCTACAATAAATACATTTCCCCTCCATCCCGAATTATACAAGGCATTAAATTCAGCAATAACCTGTTCAGGGGTTTTAAATCTTGGAATTCTCCCGTTAATAACTATAATATCACAAAACTCACAATTAAATGGGCAACCTCTTGATATCTGAACAGGCATTGAAGCATAATCTTTCATCTTTATCAATGACCAGTCAGGTATCAGTACTTGTGACATTTCCGGTTTTTCCTGCGATGAATATACAGGTTTTATCTCACCTTTTTTCAAATCTTCAAGGAAAAGAGGTATCGTTATTTCGCCTTCATTCAGGACAAAACAATCAATATTGCTGAATTCTGCATGAGCTGTAGTAAATAGCGGACCTCCTGCGACTATAAATTTATTATACGATTTTACTCTTTCTACAATTTCTAAAGTAGATTGTTTTTGAACAATCATTCCACTGATAAAAACCATGTCAGCCCATTCAATATCTTTATTTTTTAATTTACAGACATTTAAATCTATAAGTTTTTTTTCCCAATCTTCAGGCAATAGAGATGATACTGTTAGTAAGCCCAATGGAGGAAGAGCTGACTTTTTATTTACAAATGGCAATGCATGTTTATAACTCCAAAAGGTATCAGGGTATTCCGGATAAATCATTAATATTCTCATCTTTTCTTTATATTTTATGATAACTTGTTAAAGTATCAAAATTTTAGTTATTTATTTAGTTTAATTTATTTTTGCCAATTTATATATCAATATACAAATTTACAAAAAATAATCATATTTTACTTCTAAACGGCTTTTTTTCACACCATGAAGCAAATTAATAATACTTAATAATTTTTCAGAAAACCTTACCTTTAGAAATAACGGGTTATATATACTTATCTGATTATAGATCTATACCCCAATATTATAATTATATTAAAAGCGGTGAATATATTTATTATTAAAAAAAAGGATAAATTTTAAGAAGAGTCATTTTATACATTTATACTTAAACGTTATTATTTTTGATTAATTGCTGAAATCATTTTAGAAACTGTTTTGAATTATAAAAAAAGAATTATATGCAGCTGAAAATAAGCCCTCACCCCTTGTAAGAACTTATTTATTAAACCATGAGCACAGCAAAAGGTTTATCTGTTATACTCTAATATTAAGTTTAATCCTTTTAGTACAAGATCAGGCTCAATTACAAATTCTCTTTCAACAAACTTTGAGATAAACTCACTGTCGCCCCCGGACAATATAACTTTTAAGTCAGGATATATTTTTTCGTATTTTCTTATAATACCATTTACCTCAGCCCCTACCCCATTAATTATTCCTGATAAAATTGATTCTTCTGTAGAATTCCCTATAAGGCCGGGGATTGAAATATAATCAGGTTCAATTAATGGTAATTTGTCAGTAAATTTATTTAATGCAAGAAATCTAATACTGATTCCCGGAGAAATAGCTCCGCCAATATATTGTTTTCTGTTATTAACAAAATCAAATTTTATACACGTTCCGGCATCTATTATGAGTAGATTTTTTCCGGGGAATATATACTCACCACCAACAGCACCGGCTAATCTGTCTTTGCCTAAAGTTTCGGGAGTAGAATATTTTATAGTTATTGGTAATTGAATCTTTTCAGACAATTCAACAAAATATTTCAGCTTTTTTCTTAAGAATTCAATATCAGATCCGGGAATTGATACTACAGAAGAAATAATTCCGGATTCAATTTGATTTTCTTTTATAAGGCGGTCTATTTCATCCCTATCAAAGACTTTAAAAACCTCATACGCTGTCAGTTTTCTCTTATAAAAAGTACCGACTTTCAATAAACTGTTTCCGAAATCCAGAACTATATTCATAAGCTATCAATAAATTAAATGCAAATGTAATTACAAAAATACGATATAAATATTTACCAATAACAATAGAAGAGACTTATTAAATTATGAGATCAACAAAAAGGGATAATGACAATAATAAAAAAAATCAGAGCTGAAATACCACCGGAAAATTAATATGTTAAAGGAAAATTAAACTAATTTATTGGGCGGTATTTCAGATGAATATGCATTCTCAGGCAGTTGAATGCATTAAAAAAAATAAAAGGGTTTTAACTAAACAAAAAACGGAGTATTTAACTCCGTTCTTGTCTAATAATATTTTATGCATTAAGCGACAATGCAGGATATTTTTTTTGGAAAAACTCAAATGTTCCGAAGAATAATCCTGAATAGAACAAATTGCTTAATACTGATCCACCGAGGTATGGAAGGCCTGCAACATAACATGCAAATAAACCGGCAGGAGTATGAGGATACATTGCCAACAAACCTGTTGACATCCAGACGCCAAGGTTAGTAATAAGATAAAACATTAAAGCAGCTATCAAACTTGCAGAAGTAATTGAAGACACTTTTACCTTTTTAATTAAACATTTACCGATCAATACGTTAAGAGCGAAAGCACCATATACCCATAAAAACATATCATGGAATAAAACCACATTATGATAGAAAGCATAATTGAGAGCAATATCACTAATCCAAAGGGCAGTTAAAGGGATGAAAAAAGATTGCCATTTTTTTCCGAAATAAGCTCCACCAAAGAGAGCCATGGCCCCTATTGGAGCAAAGCCTACAGGATGAGGGAATAATCTCATTGCAGCTGCGGCAATAATAATTATACTTAATGTACCAATTCGTAAATTTAAATCTTTTTTCTGCATAATTTTAATTTTAAGTAATTTATAAATCTAAGTTAATCATTTCAATTTTAAAGCTAAGGGAAATTTAGGAAAAGAGATATAAATACTTAAATTGTATTTATTCATAGCCTTTCTTCCCGAAAGCTTTGATCAATATTTTAATCGTAATGGCAGGTCTTCTGACTTGTCCTATCCCTGATTGCCTTCCCATCTTTAAGACAGTGGCCGAGTTTTCAAAGAAATAATTCACAAAAGAATTGTGAAATGGACTTACAGCAGCGGGGACTGTTCAGGAATTTCCTTTCGAAGCACCTGATTCCCTTTTAAATTTGTTTAACGACCTTAAACAAATTACCATAACGGCTGCAAAATTAAAAAAATTTATTTATTGCAAAATATAAATTAAATTAATTTTATTGAAATGGATGTGATTATGTGGGAATCGGTTACAGTAGAGAGATTTCACGCAAAGTGCGCAAAGGATAATCGCAGAGAGCGCAAAGAAATGAATAATGTGATGATGCGGAAAATTGTAATTGAAAGTTACAAAAATGAGGGCTGAATATGGTGATAAAATAAATTCTAA
>JAUZOY010000059.1 GCA_030706235.1 Bacteroidota bacterium
ATTATGATATAAAAGATTTTGGAACAAATTCCGAAGAGAGTGTGGATTATCCGGATATTGCACATGCATTATCAAAATCTATAAATGATGGAATAATTAAAACAGGAATACTTATCTGTGGAAGTGGTATAGGAGTAAGTATAGTTGCTAATAAATATGATAATGTAAGAGCTGCATTATGTTGGAAGAAAGATATAGCAATGTTTTCCAGAATGCATAATAACGCAAATGTATTATGTCTGCCGGCAAGGTTTATTGAAGATTCTGATGCAATAGAAACATTACAGGTTTTTATGAAAACAGAATTTGAAGGTGGACGTCATGAAAGAAGGGTAGAAAAGATTAATAAAAAATTATAAAAAGTCTTATATGTCTGAAGAAATTTATAATAAGTTTATTCTTGATTCTGAAATAAAATCATTTGATGAGAATCATAGAAAAACTCTGAACTTTAATATTTCAAGATATGATATTGCAGTTGAAAATGGTAAAAAACAATATGCTAATCTTGATTTAGCAAAACAGAGAGCAGAAAAAATTAAGAATAAAGCTATTGATGAATTAGAAAAATTGTTAATTGAATTTGAAGCTAATTTTTCTTCCCGAGGAGGCAAAGTAATATGGGCTGAAGATTCTGATATTGCAATTGATGAAATTAATAAAATTTTAGTAAAACATAGTGTTAAAAATGTAGTCAAATCAAAATCAATGACTACAGAAGAAATTGAACTTAATGAAGAGTTAAAAAAACAGGGTGTTAATTCATTTGAAACAGACCTTGGAGAATACATTGTGCAGCTTGCAGGTGAAAAACCATACCATATTGTGACACCCTGCATGCATAAATCGAAGGAAGATATTGCATTATTGTTTAATGAAAAGTTCAATAGACCTAAAGACAGTACTCCTGAAGAAATTACAGCTTTTGTAAGGAATGTTCTCAGGGAAAAATTTATATCGGCTGAAGCCGGTATAACTGGTGCAAATTTTCTTATAGCAGATATTGGTGCTGTTGCATTAACAGAAAATGAAGGTAATGGTTTGATGTCAATATCTTTTCCTAAAGTTCATATTGCAATTGTAGGGATAGAAAAAATTATTCCTTCAATGAAGGATCTCGACCTATTTTGGCCATTATTGGCTACTCATGGTACAGGTCAGAATGTTACAGTATATAATTCAATAATTTCAGGTCCAAGACTTGCTGATGAAATTGACGGACCAGAAGAAATGTATGTAATATTGCTGGATAACAGGAGAACTGAAATATTAAAAAAAGTTGAACAAAGAAGAGCACTTTCATGTATCAGATGTGGCGCATGTCTGAATAATTGTCCTGTTTATAAAAGTATTGGAGGTCATTCTTATGGCTCTACATATAGTGGTCCTATAGGTTCTGTTATTACACCGTTTCTTAAAGGAATGGAAGATTATAAACATCTGAGTTTTGCTTCTTCTTTGTGCGGAAAATGCAGTTCAATTTGTCCTGTAAGAATAAATATACATAAGTTACTTTTATACAATAGAAGAGATATTGTAAATTCAGGTCTTACAAAAAAGAGTGACAGAGTTTTTATGTTTGCATATAAAAAAGCAATGACAAACAGATGGTTACTTGATCTTTTCGGAAGCAAATGGAAAAACTATGCTTTGAATAAATTCTTTAAAAATTTATGGGGACCTAGAAGAGAACTTCCTGTAGTTAAGGAAAAATCTTTCAGAAAAATATGGAAAGAAGGGAAATTATAAAATTGAAAATGAATTAATATATTAAATGGCTAAGAAACAAAAATTAAAAATAGAAGAAGAATATGAATTTACATTGATAGGAATAAGTAGTCATGTAAAAGATTATAAGATCTGTTCAGCATTTAATAATGAATTGGATTTTAATTTTGTAAGAATTGATGATCTGGAAATACATTCTCCTAATTCAGAAAATAATCCATCTTTTTGTACTTTTTTCTTTGAAAATGAAGAAAACCATACAAAATATTATTTAATATCCAATAAAAGTGAAAATGGTTATCTGATTCCTGAAGATAAAAATTCAGATTACTTTTTAATAATTTACGGTCCATTTGAAGATTCAGAAATAACAAGCCTTATTTCTGAAATTAAAGCTGTAGATAATGTTATTACAGCTTATGAAACGGATGTTAATAAACTTAAATCCAAACAAGTATTCTTACTACTATAAAAATTTATTTATTCGTAAGAATTTAAAAATTATAATATAAGATTTAAAATTAATAAAAATGAGAATTGCTTCAGATCTGACAGAATTAATCGGGAAAACACCGCTTGTCAGATTAAACAGAATAACAAAAGATTGTAAAGCTCATGTTGTAGCTAAAGTGGAATCATTCAACCCTTTTAATTCAGTTAAAGAAAGAGTAGCATATGCTATGATTAAAGATGCTGAAGATATTGGAATGATTAATAAGAGCTCAGTAATTATTGAACCTACCAGTGGTAATACTGGTATAGGCCTTGCATTTGTGTGTGCAGTAAAGGGTTATAAATTAATAATAACCATGCCTGAAAGTATGAGTATAGAAAGAAGAAAACTAATTAAAGCTATGGGAGCTGAGTTAGTATTAACACCTGCTTCTGAAGGCATGACCGGTGCAATTAAAAAAGCTGAAGAATTATTAGTTACAATACCTAATTCTTATATGCCTCAGCAATTTAAAAATCCTTCTAATCCTAAAATTCACAGATTAACCACTGCTGAAGAAATCTGGAATGATACAGACGGAAAGATTGATATTTTTGTATCAGGAGTTGGAACCGGAGGCACAATTACAGGGGTTTCCGAAGCAATTAAAAGTAAAAAGCCTGAATTAAAATCAATAGCAATTGAACCTTTTGATTCACCTGTATTGTCTGGAGGAAAACCATCATCACATAAAATTCAGGGGATTGGAGCCGGATTTATTCCTGATACTTTAAATTTAAAAGTCATTGATGAAATTATAAAAGTTACAAATGAACAGGCATTTGAAACTGCAAGATCAATGGCAAAACAAGAAGGTTTATTTTGCGGAATTTCCAGTGGAGCTGCTATGTATGGAGCTTTGGAAGTAGGGAAAAGAGAAGAAAATAAAGATAAATTAATAGTAGTTTTATTGCCTGATTTCGGAGAAAGATATCTTTCAACACCACTTGTAGAAGAATAATTAAATTATTATTTAGAAGCTGTTTTGAATTATAAAAAATGAATTATATGCAGCTGAAAATTAAGCCCTCTCCCCCAACCCCTCTCCCCAAGGAGAGGGGTGTAAAAACTTAGTTATCAATCTATGAGCTGAGATATAACATACATCAAATAATTTTAAAAATAAAATCAAAACAATTTCATAAAGAAATGAGCAATTACATTAAAGACGAAGAAATTCAGAATAATCAGATAAAAGAAACAATATCCATATTATGTGAGGAAGAATCATATAAAAATGTCATTCATGGTCCCCATAATAATATTGCAATGCCTTCTGTAGAAAGCTTAAAAGAAATAGTAGATCTGTTAAGAGAAGTTATTTTTCCAGGATATTTTGGAAATTCATGTGTCCAGTTGGAGACAATGCAATATTATATAGGAGTAAGTATTGACAAGATATTTAATATGCTTTCAGAACAAATAAAAAGAGGTTTTTGTTTTGATATATGTGATGATTCTAATAAACAATGTCTGGATTGTGAAAAAAATGCTAAAAGAGTTACATCAAAATTTATTTCTGCTTTGCCTCTTATAAGATATCTTATGAGTACTGATGTAAAAGCTTCTTATAATGGAGATCCGGCAGCTAAAAGTTTCGGAGAGGTTATTTTCTGTTATCCGGGAATCAGAGCTATTACAAATTACCGTATTGCTCATGAACTTTTAAAATTGAATGTTCCTTTGATTCCGAGGATAATAACTGAAATGGCTCATTCAGAAACAGGAATAGATATTCATCCCGGAGCTAAAATAGGGGAGTACTTTGCTATAGATCATGGAACAGGTACTGTCATTGGAGAAACTTGTATTATTGGTAATAATGTTAAATTATACCAGGGCGTTACTTTAGGAGCTAAAAGTTTTCCTTTGGACGAAAGCGGAAACCCTATAAAAGGTATTAACCGACATCCGATTATTGAAGATAATGTCGTTATCTATTCAGAAGCAACGATTTTAGGAAGAATAAGGATAGGTAAAGATTCAATTATTGGGGCAAATATTTGGGTAACTCATGATGTACCTCCGGGATCTACACTAACACAAAGTAAAAAGAATTAAAAAAAAGAGTCCTTTATATAAACATGAAGGACTCTTTTTTTAACTTAAATATTATATTATTTCAAATTTTAAATTATTAACTTTTCGTATTTCTCCGTCAGGGCACTTAACTTTAATATTTTCAAAATTAATTTTTTCCTCTGATTTAAGTTTTTTTATTTTTTTTATCATGTCATTCGAAAACTGACTTCCTGTTGCTGTCTTTATTTCAGGTTTTGTCTTTCCAACAGTTATCATATCAAAAGAAACGATTTCAAATTTCACATCAAAGTTAAAATCTTCAAGAGTCAGAGTTATACCACCTGCACTTATTAAAGCTTCATTTGTAATTTTATTGTCTTTTTTATTAATATTGCCAATATGAGCTATTGGATCCGGAATTTTTTTTACTTTGAAATCCATTGTACCTAAAACATTATTAGTTTCTGAAGATTTTACAGTAATCGTTGCTGTACCGGGTTTCATTGCTTTTACAATATATTCTCCATTTTTTGAATCAGTAATTGTGCAACTATTATTTATGCTGACAGTAATTTTATCAGGGCTATAATCAGATACAGCGATTGTTAAAGGATTATCAACTCCTACGTATAAAACATTAAATTTTGTTGCAGAAATTGATACTACATTTTTAGAATTCTGAGAAAAACTGTTAAAAGATAAAATACTTAATAATAAACAGGCTAAAATAAATTTTTTCATTGTACTTAAATAATTTAAATTTTATTTGGTTATTAATTAATTTGCTTATAGTTAATTTTTATTAGTTGTTTGTTTTATTAATTATACGATATTTATTTTTTATTCTGTTTTTTTGTTTTTTCTTTTTTTGATTTAAATAAAGAGTTAGAAATTTTCGTTTTTAATCGTGCTACAAATATATCATCATTTTTAGTATTTAACTTTTTACTTCCAAATTTAACGGAATTGCTAAAACTACCAGTAATATAACAATTACCTGTTACATCCATGCAAATGCCATAAGAATAACTATCTTTATTCGATTCTATTGATTCTACCCATTTAAATGCACCATTAGTATCATATTTAGCAACGAAACAATTCCATCCTTTATTACCTTTCTTTTTCTTTTTGCCAAATTCAATAGATTTCATGAATCCGCCTGTAATATAACAATTACCATATTTATCATTACAAACAGAACTTGAATAATCATGTCTTTCTCCACCTTCAGAAACTATCCATATAAGTTTACCTACAGTATTAAATTTTGCAAGAAAAATATCCCATCCATTAACTGCATAAATCTCTGTTGTATCAAATTTTGCCATACCGGAAAAATAACCTGTTACATAGCAATTCCCAGTGCTATCATTACTTATACCTAAACCTCTGTTATCTTCCTGTCCACCGCAAATTTTATACCATAAAAGTTGTCCGTTACTATTATATTTTGAAATATAAATATCTCTTTCTAAATTATGACTTTTAATACTTGAAATTGTAAAATTGCCTGAATAAATTGTACTATCAACTATACCTGTTATAAATATATTACCAGATAAATCACCTGAAATTGATTCTCCGGAATTTTTTCCAGGGTAACCAAAATTTCTAACCCATTTCTGTATACCATCTTTATCTATTTTGGTAACAAATATATCTGATTTCCCTTTATTTTTGATTACTTCATTATTACAATTTATTGAACCTGAAAAATTACCGGTAACATAACAATTACCAGAAAAATCTATATAAATAGATTTTCCTTCACCATTTTCTGAACTGCCCAATTTTTTAACCCATATCAATAGACCTTCAGAATTGTATTTTGCCAAAAATGCATCTGATTTCCCCTTACTTACAATAATTGAATTATCAAAATATGCCGTATCCTGAAAACTTCCTGTTATAAAAAAATTACCGTATTTGTCTGTTGAAATGAATTTTCCATAATCATCTAAATGCCCTCCAATTTTTTTACTTAAAATAATTTTTCCATTTTGATTTATTTTTAATACAAAAATATCACTTCCACCATAACTAGATATTATGTTTTTTCCAAATGTAGCTTGATTCTGAAAAGTTCCGATAATATAAATATTTTGACTTCTGTCTGTAGTTATACTTCTGCCAAGATCATAGGAATTACCTCCGAATTTCTCAACCCATTGCCATTCCTGACCTTTGCTAATTAAATGAATGATTAGAAAAAGTAAAATTATAAATTTACTTTTAATATTCATAAAAAAAGAGAACAAAAATGTTAATATAAATAACCCAATAATACTATTAAAACATGCAAATATACAAATAAAAATTATTAAACTCTTTATTACATTTTTAAAAATTCAATTTTTAATGATTCATTAATATTTACCTTATAAAAGTAATTTGAAAATATAATGAAAAGTAAATTAGACGATTTATTATCATGTACTTAAAATTTGAATAAATGATTTATAATGAACTTAATAATTTAAAAATTTTAAATTATTCATTCAGATTCTGTGATTTAATTGAATTCTATAAATTTGCACTTATTTTGTCATTATGAAAAGACTCTTTTTATTAAGCTTGCTTTTGTTTTGTTTATGTTTTATTAATTGTAGTAAATCAATCACTATTAATCAACGTTTTACAATTAATCAAAAAGTAAATAGTAATAATTCATCTGATAAACCTAATGATGATTATTATAAAAAAAATCACATTGAATCTGATGAATTCAACGTTGATGAAAAAATAAAGACAATAATTATTAAAAAAAATGGGACTGCTTTTAGTGATCCTTTTATTGATTTATCATCAAATGATAAAATAAATCTGCAATTTGACGATCTTTCTGATGAAAAAAGATCTTTTTATTATACAATTAATTTATGTAATTACGATTGGAGTGAATCTGAATTATCACAAAATGAATATCTTGAAGGATTTTATGATAATCAAATTGTTAACTATCAACTATCATTTAATACAATTCAAAACTATAAACATTATGATCTTGTTTTTCCAAATGATAATATAAAAATCATAAAGAGTGGGAATTATGTTATCAAAGTTTATTCAGATTTCGATAAAAGTAAGATTATATTTACAAGAAGATTCATTGTATATGAAAATTTATTAAATATTGAAGGACGCGTTATAAGATCCACTAACATTGATGAAAAAAATACAAAACATGAATTAGAATTTCAGATTAAAACTTCAGAAAATATTATAAATAATCCTTACCAGAATCTAAAAATTAATGCAAGACAAAACAGAAGATGGGATAATGAAATAAAAAATATTAAACCAAAGTTTATTAATGGAAATGAATTTATCTATAAAATGCAGGATATAATTTTTGATGCGGGAAATGAGTTCAGGTATTTTGATATTAGAAATATAAGAATGCTCTCAGAAAGAGTTAATTATAAGGAATATGATGAAAATAATAAACTAAATTTTTATCTTAAAGAAGATGAAAAAAGAAATTTTAAAGTTTATTTTGAGTACTCTGATATAAATGGTAAAATGCTGGTTACTAATGAATATAACTCAAATAACGAAACTGAATCAGATTATATATGGGTTTATTTTTCTTTAAAATATCCTCATCCCATTGCAGATGGAAGCATATATATTTTAGGAGATTTAACAAACTGGCAATATGATCAGAATTCAAGAATGGATTACAATTTTAATAAAAATATCTATGAGAAAAAAATGTATCTGAAACAAGGTTATTATAATTATGAATACATTTTCCTAAGTAATGGTTCAAAAATAGGAGATGTTTCTTATAATGAGGGAAATCATTATGAAACTGAAAATGATTATTATATTTTTGCCTATTATTATGATGTTAATAAAATGTATGATAGAATTGTAGGTTTAAAAATTTTAAATTCCAGAAGATAAAATGATAAATGTATTAACTGAAGATATTGATTTTAAGTTAAAAAATATTAACAAGATAAAATCATGGATAAAACATTGTGTAAATGAATTTAAAATAAATAGGATTTCAATTAATCTGATTTTCTGTTCCGATAAATATCTTTATGAAATTAATAAAAAGTATTTAAATCATGATACTTTAACTGATATTATTACATTTGATTATTCTGAAAAGAATTTGATATCTGGTGATTTATTAATAAGTATTGAAAGAGTAGAGGAAAATGCTAAAGAATTTAGTAATTCTTTTGAAGCTGAGCTTCTTAGGGTAATTATTCATGGTGTTTTACATCTTTTGAGTTATAATGATAAGACAGAAAATGAAAAAAGAGAAATGAGAGAGAAAGAAAATATTTATATTGATATTTATAAAAATAAAATGAATAGTGGCAAAGAATAATATATTTGGGAAATATGACATAATTGTTGTAGGTGGCGGTCATGCAGGTTGTGAAGCTGCATCAGCTGCAGCAAAAATGGGTTCCAAAGTATTATTGATATCAATGAATATCAATAATTTTGCTCAAATGTCATGCAATCCATCAATTGGTGGAGTGGGGAAAGGTCAGATTATTAGGGAGATTGATGCTTTAGGTGGATTATCAGGAATAATAACCGATAATAATACACTTCAATTCAGAATGCTTAATCGTTCAAAAGGTCCCGCAATGTGGAGTCCAAGAGCTCAATGTGATAAATATACGTTTTCTCAAAGCTGGAGATTTGAATTAGAAAAAATAAGCAATTTAGACCTTTATCAGGATACTGTAAATGGAATTATAGTAAATAATGATAAAGTTCTTGGTGTTACAACAAATCTTGGACATAATATATATTCGGATGCTGTAATTCTTACAAATGGAACATTCCTGAATGGAGTAATTCATATAGGAGAAATTCATTTCAAAGGTGGAAGAATAGGGGAGTTTTCATCGGAAAATTTAACTGAAAATTTATTAAAATTTGGTTTTATATCAGGGAAAATGAAAACAGGTACTCCTGTTAGAATTGATGGAAGAAGTATAGATTATTCAATGATGGATGAACAAAAAGGTGATAATAATCCTTCAAAATTTTCTTTTTCAGATACAATTCCTGTAAAAGATCAAAAGAGTTGCTTTATTGTTTATACAAATACTGAAGTACATGATATTCTTAGAACCGGTTTTGACAGATCTCCTTTATTCACTGGTAGAATTAAAGGTATAGGTCCCAGATATTGTCCATCAATAGAAGATAAAATTGAAAGATTTTCTTCGAAAGACCATCACCAATTATTTGTTGAACCTGAAGGAAAATTTACAAATGAAGTATATCTTAATGGATTTTCATCTTCATTACCTGAGGAAATACAATATAATGCACTAAGAAAAATACCGGCATTTAAGAATGTTAAAATCTATAAGCCGGGTTATGCTATAGAATACGACTATTTTCCACCAGAACAGTTAAAACATTCTCTTGAAACAAAAATTATTGAAAATTTGTATTTTGCAGGTCAGATTAATGGAACAACAGGATATGAAGAAGCGGCAGGTCAGGGGTTAATAGCAGGAATAAATGCACACAATAAAATCAATAAATTATCACCATTTATATTAAATAGGAATGAATCCTATATTGGAGTTCTTATTGATGATTTAGTAACTAAGGGAACGAATGAACCTTACAGAATGTTTACTTCACGTGCTGAATACAGAATATTATTAAGGCAGGATAATGCAGATTTTAGACTTACAAAAAAAGGATATCAAATCGGATTGGCAAGTCCGGAAAGATTAAATAAATTAAAAGAAAAGTATAAAAATGTAAATAATCTTTCGGATTTTTTAATTAAGGAAAAAATCTTTCCGGAAGAAATAAATGATTATCTTGAAAACATAGGTTCAAGTAAAATTAGTCAAAAGCAAGCACTATCTCAATTGTTAACCAGACCCGAAATTAGTCTTAATTTTCTTTTAAATGTACTAAATGAAAAAAGGAATATTAACTTATCTGATTACAATAAAATTTTAGAAGAAGTGGAAATTAATATCAAGTACGAATCCTATATTAAGAAAGAAAAAGAGTTGGCTGATAAAATATGCAAACTTGAAGATATTAAATTGTCTGAGGATATAGATTATAATATATTTTCAGCTATTTCAATAGAATCCCGTCAAAAATTAAACAAAATAAAACCAGGAACTATTGGACAAGCTTCAAGAATTAGTGGTGTAAACCCATCTGACATATCTGTATTATTAGTTCATTTGGGTAGATAAAAATTGTTTCACGTGAAACCTTAAAGAATGGAAAAAATAAAAGAATGTTTAATTTGTGGAAGTAATAATCTGTCAAGGGAATTAGAATGCATAGATCATACCCTGACAAAGGAACCTTTTACTTTGGAAAAATGCAGTGATTGCGGTTTCCTTTTTACAAATCCAAGACCTGAAAAGGATATTATCGGTAAGTATTATGAATCCCCGGATTATATTTCTCATACAAATTCAAACAGGGGATTAGTCAACGGAATTTATCAGTTTGTTAAAAAGTATAACCTGATAAAAAAATTACAGTTAATATCAAATTATAAAAAATCAGGGAATATCCTTGATATAGGTTGTGGCACCGGCGATTTTCTGAATATCTGTAAAAAAAGTAAATGGATTACTTTTGGAATAGAGCCAAATGATAAGGCAAGAAGTTTTGCTCAGAAAAATAATGGGATAGATGTTTTCACAGAAGATAAATTAAATGAATTTGAAAATAATTTCTTTGATGTGATTACTCTCTGGCACGTTCTCGAACATGTATCAGATCTTAATGAAAGAATTATAACAATAAAAAGAATATTAAAAAAAGATGGAATTTTAGTTGTTGCCGTTCCGAATTGTGATTCAAAAGATGCAAAAATCTATAAACAATACTGGGCCGGATATGATGTTCCACGACATTTATATCATTTTACTCCAAATACTATAGAAAAACTATTTAACAAACACAATATGAATGTAATAAGGGTTATGCCTATGGTTTTCGACTCTTATTATGTAAGTATTTTAAGTGAAAAATACAGATCAGGTAAACAAAAATTATTTAAAGCATTTATCAACGGTTTCATTTCTAATTTATCCGCAATAAAATCGGGAAAAACATATTCAAGCCAGATTTTTATTATAAAAAACAAATAAATCAATTTAAGGCTTTTTAAGCTTGTTTTTGCTTGTGTGAAAGTGTAATATTAAAAATTTAAAATAATCAGTTTGACGCTCTGAAATAAAGCCGGTATTTTCAAACCATTTTCTTGCTATAGATCAATATAATACGTGATTTTGTATTATTTTACTTTGTCGTCCTGTAAAAATATTTAGTTAAAAACTTGCGATTTAATTAAAAATATATAATCAAATTTTTACAAAAGCATAATAATAATTTTTGTAATTAAGAATTAATGAATAATACAAATTTTTAATTCAATCCGGTAAGATAGATAACTACTTTCAATAACTACCATTAAAACTACCTCATATTTTAATCATTTATTAGGATTATTGATATATAGATATTTAATTTTTGACCATTGTTTTATTCCTGTCAATTCTGGTATTCGGTTCGGAAGTTGTTTGAATCATGACAATTAACTAATTGTCAAATTTTAAATACTTAAAACCATGTCAAAACAAGTTTCAATAATCAAATTAAAAGGTACAATAGATGGAATTACCTTTTATCAGAGAGCAGGACAATATTTTGCCCGTAAAGCTACAAGCCTTGACAAAAACAGGATAGCCAGTGATCCTAACTTTGTACGAACAAGGGAAAATGATAACGAATTCGGAGGTTGTGCTTCCGTAACAAAATCTTTCAGAAGAGGTTTCGCTGAAATGATAACTTCAATGCCTGACATGTTTGTTACAGGCAGACTTGTTAAACTTTTCAAGGAAATCAATATTCTTGCTGACGGAGTCAGGGGTGAAAGACCTGTTAATCTCTCCGAACACAAGGAAATGATTGAAGGATTTGAGTTTAACGACAAAACCCGATTCTCCGGAATCTTTACAGCTCCGTTTACTGTAGCTGCTTCAGCAGACCGAACAAGCTCAACTCTTAACGTTGTTGCTTTCAATCCTGCTAACTACGTGAAAGCACCAAAAGGTGCTACTCATTTCAGACTGATAAACTATATTGCTGTTTTATCAGATTTCCAGGCTAATGCAACAAGCAAGAAGTATTATCCTGTTGATGCCTTAAATGATACTCTTAATGCTGTGACATTTTCTGATTATTTCCCGGTAGATGTGAATATCCCTGCACCGACAACTGTTGTCGCAACATTGCCTGGAGCTCCTGTGCTACCTGCAAATGTTTCTGTTCTGAATGCAGTAGGAATTGAATTCTATCAGGAAATTAATCTGAAGTATTACCTGTTCGCGCAGGATAACTGCATGCTCATTGAAAGAGCATTCTGATTTATTATCTGTTTAATTTCGAAGCTCCGGATTCCCGGAGCTTTTTTTTATAAAAATAAAACTTTAAATACTATATTTAAGAAAATCATTACTATAAAAATAATTAATGAAATATTTGCTTATTAGAAATATTTATTATATAATTGCAAATAGATATTGTAAGTGTTAGTACTTATTTAGGCTTTACCCTGAATCCTGAATAAATGTTAAAAAATATTGAAGATATTATCATCATTATAAGTAAAACACTTCTTAAAAGTGTTGGTAATAAATCTATTAAAGATAAACTTAATGAATTTATTCTTGGTGAGAACAATGTCAATGTTTACAATTTTATATCAACACGAATTAATCAGTATTGTTCTAATATTAATTCTGCAAGGAACTATATAATAAATAAAATCAATCACCAAAACTCAAAATATATTAATGCTGTAATAGATCTTGCAATAGACCAGTTTAATAAAGAACTGGAAGAATTAAAGAAAGAGATCGATTCCAAAACAGTACAACCTCCAATGAAATTCAGTTTAAATGAAATTGTAAAGGTTAAGAATATTGATTCCCCGGGAAAGTGGGTCAAAGGTTTTGAATGGATAGGAAGGGATTTTGACAAACAGATAATAATTCTTTATACTTTGCTGGATAATGCGGGAATTATCGAACCTGATAAATTTGATGATTTTTATAAAATATTCAGCGGGCAGATTATCAAAGATCCTGTCCCTGTCAGGTGGATGATTGAATCTCCCAACAAGAGAAATTCTTCCCTGACTTCTTTATTTTACTTTATATGGCTTTGTGAGGAAAACCATCTTATAAAGAAATTCATTTCCATTCCTCAGAAAAAGACAAATCTTGATCAGTTCAGGTTATTGTTTTATGATAAAAACGGTTTGCCATTCCGGAATCTTAAACAGGGTAACTATTTGTATAAGAATAAATCCCTTAATCCTACAGGACATCTCGAACTCGAAAGAATTGTCATGGAAGTAAAAGTTATATAGAGATTTTTAGAAACGGTTTTGAATTATAAAAAAAACAATTATATGTAGCTGAAAATTAAGCCCTCACCCCCAACCCCTCTCCCAAAGGAGAGGGGCGTAAAAACTTATTTATCAAATTATTAAACAGATATAGAATGCATCAAATATTTTTAAAAATAAAATAAAAACAATTTCTTATTATTGAATCACTATTGTCCGATTAAAATATTTAGTTCAAAACTTACGATGTTAATTGGTTGAAAATAAGTAATTGTATTTTCACAAAAGCATAATTAAAAAAA